>NC_011984.1 GCF_000016285.1 Allorhizobium ampelinum S4
TAACTATTGGTTAACTTTAAATATCTTGCAAAACACGATGGAATCGGTTGACCTATCCACGGTAAATAGGTGTGTTTACGAAAATTACCGTGTGTACGAGAGGAAGTCGTGGAAAATCCGGCTCAGCTTCAGAAGGCTATTCATAAACTGATCGGCGCTCATGCCCGAGACCTGTCGGGGGCCTTGCATGAGCATCGTGTGAAGCTGTACCCGCCGGAGGCGCGCAAAACCCTGCGCTCCTTCTCGTCGACGGAAGCCGCCAAACTTATTGGTGTCAATGACGGATACCTTCGCCACTTGTCAATTGAGGGCAAAGGTCCGCAGCCCGAGATCGGAAACAACAATCGCCGCTCGTACACCATCGAGACGATCCAAGCCCTCCGCGAGTATCTCGATCAAAACGGAAAGAACGATCGGCGCTATTCACCCAAGCGCTCGGGTAAGGAGCATTTACAAGTCATCACCGTCGTCAATTTCAAGGGTGGTAGCGGAAAGACAACGACCGCAGCGCACCTTGCTCAATATCTTGCTTTGAATGGCTACCGTGTTCTTGCAATCGATCTCGATCCACAGGCCAGTATGTCGGCACTACACGGCTTTCAGCCCGAGTTCGACGTCAAGGACAACGAAACTCTGTATGGCGCAATGCGGTACGACGAAGAACGTCGTCCGCTAAAGGACGTCATCAAGAAGACCTACTTTACGAATCTCGATTTAGTCCCTGGGAATCTTGAGCTCATGGAGTTCGAGCATGACACGGCGAAAGTTCTCGGCTCCAATGATCGCAAGAATATCTTCTTCACCCGAATGGATGAAGCCATTGCCTCCGTCGCCGACAGTTATGATGTTGTCGTTGTCGACTGCCCTCCCCAACTAGGCTTTTTAACGATTTCGGCACTCTGCGCTGCGACTGCAGTGTTGGTAACCGTTCATCCTCAAATGCTCGACGTCATGTCGATGTGCCAGTTTCTTCTTATGACATCTGAGCTGCTCAGCGTCGTTGCCGATGCTGGTGGGAGCATGAATTACGATTGGATGCGCTACCTCGTCACGCGCTATGAGCCTGGCGACGGACCGCAGAACCAGATGGTGTCCTTCATGCGGACGATGTTTGGAGACCATGTTCTCAATCATCCAATGTTGAAGAGCACCGCCATCTCCGATGCGGGGATCACCAAACAAACGCTCTACGAGGTTAGCCGCGATCAGTTCACGCGCGCGACCTACGATAGGGCGATGGAGGCTCTTGAGAACGTCAACTCTGAGATTGAACAGTTGGTCCACAAGGCGTGGGGAAGATCGTCATGAAACGGTCGGCGAAAATAGAAAGTTGTCGGGCGACAACTTTTACCCCAATGCCCAATCAGTTTCTCCTGAAAGGAGCCGTCTAATGGCTCGCAAGCACCTTCTGTCGGACCTGGTTCCTGCGAAGTTGTCGGCCGACAACTCTCCGACTGAAACGCCTCCATTGCCAGAGCAAAGCACCTTTAGTGCCCGTGGTGCTATCGGCGCGGTTTCACGATCAATCGAAATGCTGAAATCGCAATCTATCAGCGAGATCGACCCCGATCTGATTGATGCTCCCGATGTCACCGATCGCCTTGACGAAAGCGAAGAGCACTTCGAGGAATTCTCGGCGCAGATCAAGGAACATGGGCAACAGGTACCGATTTTGGTTCGGCCGCACCCAGCGACCGAAGGGCGGTACCAGATCGCTTATGGGCGCCGCCGACTGCGCGCTGTGAAAGCCGCCGGGCGGCTTGTCAAAGCGGCCATTCGGCAGATGACTGACGAGGAGCTTATTCTGGCGCAAGGCCAGGAAAACAGTGCGAGGAAGGACTTATCCTACATCGAGAAGGCTCTGTATGCCGCTGAGCTTGAGAGCCGAGGATATTCAAGGCAATTGATCATGGCGGCCCTCGGTGCGGACAAAGCTGCTGTATCCCACCTGATTTCCACAGCTGCCCGTATACCAGCCGATATTATTCGGATGATTGGCCCTGCGCCTAAAGCTGGACGCGATCGCTGGGTGGAACTCGCGAGCCGCTTTGAGCGGAAGGGTGTTTTGGAAAAAGTGCGCACGCACCTGCTAGGGCCACTGAAGGAAAAATCTTCTGACGAGAGGTTTGTGCGAGTGTTTGAGGAACTCGCTCCAGCTAAGAATTCCGCGCCGCGCGCCCGCGTATGGACGGCGGAGGATGGGGTGAAAGCGGCAAAGGTCAGAGACGACGACAAGTCTCTTACGTTGATCATTGACAAGCGTGCGGCGCCGGAGTTCGGCAGCTACGTGATGACGATGCTACCTGAACTCTATCGATCCTACGTGAATGCCCGCAATGGCACCAACGGCGAAGAAGGGAGCAACTGAGCAAAGAAAAAGCCCTCCGAAACAGCGTTCCGAAAGGCCTCTCTCAGTTTGGTCGCTAAGAGAATCGCATTTCCCGGAATCGCAGTCAAGACATAACTGTCGTTTCGACAGGCGCTTTTGCTTTGCCTTTTGAAAGGTGAAGACAATGACTGCTATAAATGTAACGACGCCCTTTGGGCGGCGGCCGATGACGCTCGGCCATATTGCAAGCCAGATGGCCGCAAAAGCGGTCGCGCCGGACACTGTCGCCCACAAGTGGCAGGTCTTCCAGCACATCCGTGAAACCCGAGAACTGATCGGCGCCACGGACCGATCGCTCACGATCTTGAACGCGCTGTTGACGTTTCACCCGGAAACGGCACTGACCGGAGATGCTGAGCTCATCGTGTGGCCGTCTAACGAGCAACTGACGGCACGGGCCAACGGCATGCCCGCTACGACGCTGCGTCGGCACATCGCCGTGCTCGTCGACTGCGGATTAATCATACGTCGAGACAGTCCCAACGGCAAGCGGTTCGCTCGCAAGGGCAGAGGAGGGGAGGTCGAGCAGGCCTACGGCTTCGATCTGTCGCCGATCGTCGCCCGAGCGGAAGAGTTCCAAGACCTCGCCCTAGCGGTTCAGGCCGAAAAAAAGGCCTTCCGAGTCGTGAAGGAGCGCCTCACACTGCTGCGGCGTGACATCGTCAAGATGATCGAAACAGGCATTGACGAGGGTGTCCCTGGGAACTGGGGACGGGTCACTGAGACCTATCAGGGCATTATCGGCCGGTTGCCTCGCTCTGCGCCTCGCCAGCTAGTAGAGAGGATAGCGCAGGAGCTTCAGGAGCTCTGGACGGACATCCGTGACGTATTGGAAACATTCACAAAAACACAGAATCTGGATGGCAATGAGTCCCATTCCGGTCGCCACATACAGAATTCAAATCCAGACTGTAAGTTTGAATCTGAATATGGCTTTCGAGAAAAAGATGAAGCGGGCGGCGACGCTGCGGAAACCGACAATGTGCGGAGCTTGCCGAAACGCGAGCTGCCCTTGGGGATCGTGCTAGATGCCTGCCCCGAAATGCGGGAACTGGCGCAAGGAGGGATAATCCGGCATTGGCGCGACTTGCTGGCAGCAGCGGAGCTTGCCCGGCCGATGCTGGGTATCAGCCCGAGCGCTTGGCGAGAGGCGCGAGAAACCATGGGTGAGCAGCACGCCACCATCACGCTGGCGGCGATCTATCAGCGGGCCGGCCAGATCAACAACGCTGGCGGTTATCTACGCAGCCTGACCGATCGGGCGAAGGGCGGGAAGTTTTCGACCTGGCCGATGGTCATGGCGTTGCTCCGGGCGAAGTTGGACGAGCGGAAACACGCGGCCAGCGCCGGAAAGCCGCGAACGGATGAATATCCCGAAGACGATAGCCGTGTCCACGTGTCGGAATCGCTTCTGAGAAGCCTTCAGAAGCCGAGATCGTGGTGACCTCGCTACTCAGCGCCGGTCAAGTCGACGTCGGCGATCAATCCGGAACGTCGGGCGCGATCGATGAGGTTCTTCACGGAGGAGGGCGACCATTTGGAGCCGCCGCGTGGGGTGCGCTCATGCAGCTTTTCCAGCTGGGTGCCGATTTCGCGCAGCGTCAGGCCCGTGTTGGAGGAATGGATGCCTGCGACCAGCGTCATCAGCCGGTCCTCGGGCAGACGGGGAGGGGACTTGCGAAGCAAAGCCGGATCGGCCATGCGTTCCGCCACCAGCCACCTCACCGCGCGACGAAGACGTTCGGGCGTCCAGTCAAGGCCGCGCTGCTTGAGCATGCGGGCGATATCGTCCCACGTGTGATCCGGCCGCATGCGCCGAACGGTCGGAAGCCATTGGTTTGCGGAGGCCTGGACACGCTCGCCGTAAGCCGCTTTCTGCGCTGCGGTCATCCTCGCCAGCATATCAGGGCGTTTCTCGCGGATGCCGGGGTTGCCGGGCAACTTCCCCTTGGACTTCGCCGCTCTTATGCCAGCCTTCGTTCGTTCGGAGATCAACGCGCGTTCGAGCTGCGCCACAGCGCCGAGCACCTGCAGCGAAAACATTCCCTGTGGCGTCGATGTGTCGATGGGATCGTGCAGAGATCGGAAATGCGCTCCTCTCTCAGTCAGATCCTCAATGACCTCGAGAAGATGGCTGACGGAACGCGCAAGGCGATCGAGCCGTACCACAACGAGCGTGTCGCCGGCGCCGATCTCGCGAACGAGTTTGGAAAGGGTAGGGCGGGCACGCGAGGCGCCGGATCCGTGTTCCTGGACGATCACATCGCACCCGGCCGATCGCAGGTCGATCTCCTGGGCTTCCGTCGCCTGCTCGTCCGTAGAGACGCGTGCATAGCCGATCAGCCGGCCCTGTGGTGGACGGGAAGCCCGATTGTTCGTGTTAGCGACCATTTGCAGCGCCTCAGGAGTGTGAAGGGCAGTTTTCCAAATGCAGAGGATAAGGATAAACGATCATTTGTGGACGTCTCTATTCAATGGGGCGGAATTTTTCGCATGCGGCACCGTCCCGTGACGTCTTCCTCGTTGCCGTATATCTTGGGGCGGCACACCGCGAATTGGACCGCCGCTTGGAGGGTCAGTTCGCCCTCAGCCGGAACGGATCTAGGAGATCTCAGGTAATGGGAAATGACGGTATGAAGCAAGTTGCGAAATGCTCATGCGGCAAGTTGTCGGCTGTTGCGACGGGCGAACCGCGCAAGGTTTCCGCCTGTCACTGTAAATCCTGCCAGCGCCGGACAGGCTCGCCATTTGGGGTGGCTGTCTTTTTCGAGCGTTCTGAGGTTGTCATCGCGGGGGAATCGCGAACATACGTCCGATCCGGGGATAGCGGAATGAATTTGACGTTTCACTTCTGCTCAGACTGCGGATCGTCCGTTTACTGGCTGCCGGAGTTCCGACCCGGCCTGGTTGCCGTTGCCTTGGGTGCTTCGAGGATGCAGAGCGGTTCGAACTGGACCAGAGCGTCTACAACGAGTCTGCTCATCCCTGGGTAAGTCTGCGAACCAAATAGCATCGCCGGATAGGGGAGGGCCAAGCGATAACCCCTGCAGCCTAGGTTAAATTCATGCGAGAGCGATCCCGCCGTCGTTGATATCTGCGGGCCATCTCCGGAGACGCATGTCCCAGCTGCTTCTGGACACAGCGCTATCGACTCCGGCAGGGGAGGCGAGACGCGCCCGGAGCGGGTGAGATTCGACCGCATTGAGTGGAAGAGCTCACTCCATTTGGTCCAGCTTCTCCAACAAACCCTAAAGCATCTCGGCCGAGCCGTGGGTAAACGAGCTCGTCGTGAAGCTTCGATGACGCCATCGACCATGATGCACCCGGATCGCGGAGGATAGCCCCGAACACGTCCGCCCGGTTGTGGAGAACCGGGATAGGCCTCAAACCGCCTCGTGAGAGGTTGGCAAAGGCAACCTGGTTGGCGAAGGTGGTCTCGCCCCCACCCCGGGTGACCCTCGATCATGTAGGACGCGTCCTCGACAAGGACGCCTCCAAGAATGCTGTCCAGACGGGAAATGCCGGTTGATATTTTGGAAATTCGTTCATCGCGAAGGTCGTCCAGGATGTGGGGTTCGGCCGCACCGTAAAACCGGACGCGATTTTGCAGCAGTCGGGCCACACAAAAGGCTTTATTTCTTGACGTGGGGAGCTAAGGTTCCCACGAGGGTAGGGCTCTTTCCATTCATTTTTATCAATACCATCCCGGGATTTGTGATGCCGATGACAGACAAAAACGAAACCGGCGATGGCGATGGAGCCGACGGTCACTTCCAGCGACCCGAAGCGGTCGTCGGAGCGGATAAGCCGGCGCACGACCCAGCCGCGTTCCTGGCTGCTATCATCGAATCGTCCGAGGACGCCATCGTCAGCAAATCCCTTCAGGGGATCATCACCACCTGGAACAAGGGCGCCGAGCGGCTTTTCGGATACAGCGCCGCAGAAGCTGTCGATAAGCCGGTTACGATTCTCATTCCGGAGGATCGGCTTGACGAGGAGCCGGCGATCCTGGCGCGGATTCATGCCGGGGAGCGCGTCGACCATTTCGAAACAATCAGGCGTCGCAAGGATGGCACCTTACTCGACATTTCGCTGACGATCTCGCCGATCCGCAACGGCGACGGCCAGATTATCGGAGCCTCGAAGATCGCCCGTGACATTTCGGACCGAAAACGCGCAGCCGAACGCCAGGATCTTCTGCTTCGGGAGATGCATCATCGGGTCAAGAACCTGTTTGCCATCACCGGCAGCATCATCACGTTGGCGGCCCGCACCGCGCAGACGCCGGGCGAACTCGCGTCCTCAATGAAAGACCGTCTCGTGGCGCTCTCGCAAGCGCACGAGATGACACTTCCGAGCTTCACAGGCGACGAAGCATTTCAGGAGCGTTCCACGACCCTCTTCGAACTTTTGTCCAGCCTGCTTTCACCATACGGCGAGGGTGAGGAAGGGCGGTGGCGCCTTCATGGTGAAGACGCACCGATCAGCGCTGAGCGCGTAACGAGCCTTGCATTGCTGTTTCATGAATATGCGACCAATGCCGTGAAATACGGATCACTCTCCAGTGTACAAGGTCGATTGGACGTGACGCTCGGCGCACGCGAGGAGAGCTTCGAGATTTCATGGTTGGAATCGGGCGGACGATCTTCCGGCAAACCAGAACCAACAAATGCGGGGTTCGGCACGAGGCTGGAACAGATGATCATCTGCACCCTCAATGCAGAAGTTTCCAGAGATTGGCAGCCGCACGGCCTCCTGATCAAACTTTCAATGCCCCGCGCCGCTTTCGCCGCGCCAGTTTAGGCTTAGGCCTACGCAGACAGGTTGGTCACAGTGGAGTGGCCGATAGCAGGCGTGAGGCCGATCGTCTGCCAAATGCTGCGCCGCACAATATCCACTTGAATTTTTGTGCGATGCGGCCTATGTTGTTGTTACAAGGCCGCCCACCTCCTCCCGGGCCGCTTTGTCCGACTGGCAGCACTCCTCCTCCCAAGTTGTCAGTCATAATCGAAAGCCCGGTGCACCTCCTCCCGCACCGGGTTTTTTCGTTTCCTCGGGAGGCATGCTGGTCACCGATCTGATCGAGCGAGGGGAGGGGCCACGCTGGTTTTTAAAGCCCCGCGGCCTTCGTTAGGTTGACCCTGAAGCGGTCACGCCGCCGCTGATATCTGCGGGTCATCTCTGCAGACGCGTGACCCAACTGCTTTTGCACATAACGCTCATCGACTTCGGCCGAAGAGGCAAGACCCGCCCGCAGCGAATGGCCGGAGAACTTGAAGCCGCGCTCGATCTCACTGAGGTCCCCGCGAACGCCAGCGGCCATTGCCGCGCGTTTCACCAGTCGCGCCACTTCCTTGTCGTTGAGACGCTCGGCGCCGACGGATTTGCCCTGACCCGTCACGCGGCGGAAGAGGGGACCGTGTGCAAGCTTGGCGAACTTGACCCAGGTCTCGACCGCGGCGACCGGACAGGTGGCCTCGGATGAGCCACGGCCGACCTCGACCTCGCGCCATCCAGTTTTACCGCGCAAGGTGACAAGCATTCCTTTGTCGAGGATTTCGATCCAGCCGCGGCCATCTTCGGTTTGGTCCGGCTTGAGGTCGAGACCAACGATCTCTGAACGCCTTAGTCCCCCGGCATAGCCGATCAGCAGCATGGCGCGGTCGCGCAGGCCGCGGAGTGAGCCGCGATCGAGCGTCTCGATCATGGCGATGATATCCTCGGCCATCACCGCCTCCTTCTGCAGGGGTGGCCGGGCATGGCTATTGCGAATTCCGGCCATCACGGTTGCGATATGCCTGTCCTTGCGATCAATTGTGAGGCCGCGCTGCGAATAATTCCAGGAAAGCGAGGAGAGGCGCCGCTCGATAGTTGAGACGGAGTTGGCCTTAGAGCCTCGCTCAGCTGTGCCGGAAGCGCAGGCTGTGATGTAAAGCCCGACCGTTTGTGGATGCGGAGGGAGGGGGACGAGGTTCGAACGTCGGCACCACGCGGCAAAATGCTTCCAATCCGAGGCATAGGCTTTGCGGGTGTTGGCGGAACTGGCGGCTTCGACATAGGTCCGAGCCCGATCGGCGAGGCTGACAAGATGGGCTGGTGGATGATCGTCGCCGGCGAGGGAGGGGAGGGGGCTTTCCGCCGAAACTTGCGGCGCGGAAACATCACGGCCGGCCCCCGTGCTGAGAGACGGCGCTGAGGTCTCCTCGACCTGAACTTCGGTGTTTTGCTCGATGATGTGGGCCATTTCTTCATAATGAGCATAATGTCCGATAATGCAAGATTATCGGACATTATTTCTCACCGACAGGGCGTGCGGTTTTACGCGATATATCTGGCATAAACCGCGCTCATGGTTTATGCTCTGCCGCATGGATTCGCTTGCGCCAGCCACCGCGCCAACTTTGACATGGTCGCCCCGCCTGCCGAGCTGGACGCGGCCGCGAACGCACGATATCACGGAATCTGACGCCTCCTTCGCCGCCGGTATCGCGCTGAAATCCCTCGACGATTTGATCCGCACCGAGCCGCCGTGGCTCGGCTGCTGGCGCGACCGCCTTGCCTTGAAATCAGCCGCTGTCGCGGCCCGAACGCTCGGTCGCAACGAGGAAGAAACCGGTATCCGCGACGCGGTTTTGTTGACGTCCGCAGGTGATGATCCAGGACCAGCTGGAAAGCTGTTTCTGGCCACACGAATGCTGGCGCGTCAATCCGGGACTGTCACCACACCGTTCGTTAAGGAGCTTGTCGCGCTGCTGGGGATGAAGTGGGACGACAGCCTTGCTTCGATCCCCGAGATCGTCGATTCTGCAAATCAGTCCGGGCGAGCAGCAACCTTCGCGGTGGCGGACCTGATAACGGCGATCTATGCCGTTCGCCCGGACGCCGAGGTAATGGCCCTTAGCCTCGCCGAACTCGTGCTGGCGAACAAGCTGAAATGGCCGAAACCCGTGCCGCTGCTGTTGCCCGAGCGGTTTGGCCCGGCGTTCCGCACTATCGGTGGTCGCGGTCGCGTCCGGCCGGGTGAGCCAGCCTATCCGAAAGCAATCTGCCTGGCATTGGTGGACGGCGTTGAGGCCGCGCTACGGTCTGCAGTGGACATCGACCGCCGCGCTGCGCGGTTGTTGACCGTCGCTCCGAAAGTACGAACCAAAGGCGCCGAGCCGGTCATCCGCCGATTGCTGGCCGACGATGCGATCTCAGCCTCGGCGCCTGACAGCACCCTGTCGCGCTGGGCAGCCAACCGGTTGTTTGAGCGGCTCGAAAGTTTCGAAGCGGTGCGCGAGCTGTCCGGCCGCTCCTCCTTTCGAATATTCGGGTTATGACGATGGCCGGATCAGCTGCACTCAAATCATCACGCCGAAAGGCGAACGCCGCGGAGGAACCTCTTTATGATCGTGAACTGGATCAGTTCCCGCCGGAGATGCGCTGGCGCGAATGGATGCTGCGGGTCGAGGCGGTGATCTTTGCCTCGGCCGAGCCGATCACGCGCGAGAACGCTGGCACGGGTGGTCGGACAAGACTGCAGCATCGATCTGCTGATCGACGATCTGCGCGAGGAGCTGAGTTCCCGGCCTTACGAGCTGGTGTCGGTCGCCGGCGGCTGGCAGCATCGTACCCGGCCGCGGTTCGCGGAAACTGTCCGCGCGTCTTCGGCGCCGACCAGGGGAGGGGCCGCCGCGCTGTCAGAGTTCGAGGCGATGGTGCTGATGGCGGTGGGATATTTTCAGCCGGTCACGCGCGGCGAACTGTCGAAGATTTTTGGCAAAGAAGTCAGCCGCGATACCATCGGCAACTTGCGCGGTGCAGGCTTTATCGGCTCCGGGCCGCGTAGCCCGACGCCGGGCGCGCCCTATACCTATGTGACGACGCCGCACTTTCTGTCGGCGTTCGGTATGGAGACGCTGCGCGACCTTCCGAATATCGAAGCGCTCGAGGACGCCGGCCTGCTGAGCCGACATGCGGTTCAAAAAGAAATCGCCGCCTCGGAAGGCGGCGAAAGCGACGCGGACGAAGGAGCGTCCTTTATTGAATGATACCGGTCGTCTGCAGCCGCTTCGTCATCGCAATCGGGCTGACGAGCATTGCCGTCGAAGCCAGCGCCATCGACAGGCCGAGCTTCATTGGAAGAAGCAGCAACTGGTCGAGCAATGCTGTATCTGGATAGGCGCCTGCCGCGCTATCAATCGTCCGCTCGATCGGCCGGACGACCGCCTTGGCGGCATCTTGTACTTCCGTGCTGACCGGTTCAATACCGGGAATGCCTGTGGGGATCGGTTCACCAAGCTTCAGGTCTGACATGGTCGCGTCCTTTCGCGGTTGACGATCCATAAGTGCTGCAGCGAACAAAGGTTCCGTGCAGCATCGACCTCCAGGCGGTTCATCTGCCATCAGAGACATCACGTCACTCCAGATCGAGGGACTGCTTCAGTTCATCGATCCGTTTTGACGCTTCCGCCTTGGTTAGATCCTCGGCACAGGTATCGGGCTGATGCGCCTGCTCCGACAAGGTCTTCAGATAGGAGCGTTGGGCGCCGGTCAATCGGCTCATCGCCGCTGACCCAGTCGTCCGGGTCTTTCTGCGTGTTGGAAGAGGTATCGGTTTTCGGGTTGTCACTCATAACGATCTCCTGAATTCGTTCTGCAAACGTTCTTGGCTGGTTGATGGTTCCGGTTTGTGCTTGATCGGCGTAAGGAACTCGGCTGCCGGCCCTTCGTATCGCTTGCGAATTGCCAAGCTGAGGAGAAGACAATTGCCGATCATTGCCACCGCGGCTTGGTCTATCCCGAAAAAGGTGGCCGACCGGTTTGCGCAGGGAGGAAGCAGCCTCACCCGATATGCATCGGTCTTCGACGGCGTCGAGGTCAATTCGACCTTCTACCGCCGGCACAAGACGTCGACATTCGCAACGTGGGAACACTCCGTACCCGACGCATTCCGGTTCGCAGTCAAAATTCCTAAGGAGATTACCCACACTAGCGCGATGAGAGACATCGCCGAGCCGTTCGACACTTTCCTCGAAGACATCGCGCCTCTTGGAGAGAAGCGTGGACCACTGCTCTGTCAGCTGCCGCCATCGCTGACCTTCGATGTTGAGGTGCTCCAAACAGCGTTCAAGACGATGCGGGATGCCGATGATGGGCCGATCGTCATCGAGGTACGGCACAAGAGCTGGGCATCGGCCGAAGCGCTGGATCTGCTGAAGACCTATAGGATCGACCGGGTTCTGGCCGATCCTGCGCCGGTATGGCCGGTGGAAGATTTCGACACACCGCCGAAATACGTTCGCCTGCATGGCAAGCCAAAAATCTACTACTCAAGCTATACCGACGACGAAATCAAGTCGTTCTCAGCCCTGCTGGCGCCGGATAGCTGGTGTGTGTTCGACAATACTGCCTCGGGTGCCGCGATCGAAAATGCGCTGAACATGGCTGAAATACGTTGAGGCTCTCCGGCCCGAGCGCGAAGCAATAGAAGCAGCATTCGGATCGTACCGTCGGCGATGACAGTCGAGCGGAAGCACTCTAGCCTTCATCACACGGTGGCCCCTGATTCTCAATCTTTGCCGCGTGGGCCGCTTCGTCTTGCAGCAGGATGCAGGCTATTATCGCCGTCGATGCTTGGAAGTTCCCGCACGTCGGCATGATCCGGAGACTTACCAGCGCCGCGTTGGCTTTGAAATGACAGAGACTACATGTGTATATGATTATTAAGCAGGAGCACGGAACGATGCGTTTCTTCGTTAGCTACAATGGTGCAGACAGGAAGTGGGCTGAATGGATCGGGCATGAGGTCGAGGATGCGGGGCACGCGGCCGTCCTCCAAGCATGGGACTTTTTACCTGGCACAAATTTTGTTCTCCAGATGCAGGAGGCCGCTAAAACAACGGATAAAACGATCGTCGTACTATCGCCAGATTACCTAAACTCGCAGTTCGCCGCATCGGAGTGGGCCGCAGCCTTCCGGACGGATCCAGAGGGATTGAAGCAGAAGTTGCTCCCAATAATGGTCCGTCAATGCGAACCGCAAGGGTTACTAAGCTCGATTGTCTACGTCGATGTTTGTGAACTGGGTGAGGGTGAAGCTCGAGAGGCAGTTCGTAACGCCCTTGCTGGGAATCGGGCAAAGCCTTCGGCAAACCCAGTATTCCCCGGGACTAATAGACAAGAGGCTGCAAAGTTTGTCACCTGTCACCGTCGCTGGACAGACAGGTGCAACTCGACAAAACATACCGAGCTTACGAGTCCGCCACACGGATCTGGATCGAAAAAACTTTTTGCGAGACAGTTTCAGCACAATTCGGAGCGTGTTCGAACGAAACAGTGCGGACGCTCGCCGGCGAGAACCTCGCATTCACGTTGATATAGAGATGAATACTAATACCGACCTTCGCGCTGAATTTTTTCGTCGACGCAATGTCTGTTAATGCTTGTCGAGTGTGGTTAGGTGGCTTTCACGGGAGTGTCCGTCGTCGAATGATTTGAGACTTCCTCGGCTTTGGAAGAATGGAGTTTCCGGCTCGGTTTGCGCGTTGATTTAAGCTGCTTTCTTTTGGTGGTTCAAGCGGCGTTGTCTGATGGTGTCTCTTTTGATCTTTTCGCGTTCGAGCAGTATGGTCTGGCCGCGCCCGGAGTAGACGTCGGCTGGGGTAAGATTGTCGAGGCTTTCGTGATAGCGCCGATGGTTCTAGTGCTCGACAAAAGCCGCGACCTGAGCTTCGAGGTCCTCCTGGAAGAAGTAGTTTTCGAGCAGGATGCGGTTCTTCAGCGTCTGGTGCCAGCGTTCGATCTTGCCCTGCGTTTGCGGATGGCCGGGAGCGCCGTGGACCTGCCCGATCTTGTATTTCTCCAGCCATTCACCGAGATCGGAAGCAACGTAACACGGGCCGTTGTCGGACAGCAGGCGCGGCCGGTGTTCGACCTTGACCTTGTCGCATCCTGATGCCGCAAGCGCCAAGTCGAGCGTGTCGGTAACATCCTCGACTTTCATGCTGGTGCACAGCTTCCAGGCGATGATGTAGCGCGAGAAGTCGTCGAGGATGGTCGACAGGTAGAACCATCCCCAACCATGACCTTCAGATAGGTGAAGTCAGTTTGCCACATCTCGTTCGGGCGCGTGGTCTTGTCCTTGAACTCGTCGTTGGCCTTGATGACGATATAGGTGGGCGACGTTATCAGATCGTGGGCCTTGAGCAGGCGGTAGACCGAAGCCTCTGATACGAAATAGCTTTCCGTGTCGGTGAACTTCACGGCCAGTTCGCGCGGCGACAACTCGGCATGATCCAGCGCCATTTCGATGATACGGTCCCTGACATCGTCGGGAAGACGGTTCCATACCCGTGACGGGGCGGATGTCCGGTCTTCCAGCCCCTCGACGCCGTAGGTCAGGAAACGATCATACCAGCGGTAGAAGGTCGGCCGAGGAATGCCGAGCTTGTCGAGGGTCTGCTTGGCAGGCAGGTGGGATTCTTCCACGAGCCGGATAATCTCAAGCTTCTCGGTGGCGGGATATCTCATTCGTCGCCGCCCCCATCCCCGATCATGCTTTTTTTAAGCAGGCGGTTTTCCAGGGTGAGGTCGGCCAGAGCCTCCTTCAGGTCGCGGCTTTCACGGCGCAGTGCTTTCACCTCGTCAGTGGTTGCCGAACGGGCGGTGTCGCCCGCAAGCCGCTTCTTGCCAGCTTCGAGGAATTCCTTGGACCAGCTATAATACAGGCTCTCGGCAATCCCTTCACGTCGGCAGATTGCGGCAATGCTGTCCTCGCCACGAAGGCCTTCCAGCACGATGCGAATTTTCTCTTCCGACGAATGGTGCTTGCGCGTGGCGCGGCGGATGTCCTTGATCGTCTTCTCGGTCGTCGATGTCTGCGGCCCGGATTTTTGTCTCATCTTCGCTTCCTTTGAATGAGCTACGATGAGCCGAAAATCCTCTCTTCTCAATTAAGCCAGTTCTGTCTCATGGGCGCTGATGTCGGACAAATCGGTAGACGGTCGGCCATGACGGATGTAGTTGATTATCGCCCAGCCAACGTCTTTCAATAGCGGCAGTTGTATGCGGTGCCCGGTCTTGGTCTGCCTCACCCAGAGCCGATTGCCCGGCCAGTCGAAATCATCCAATTCCAGACGCTTGACGTCGATGCTCCGCAGACCGAGCCGCGTGACCAACGTAATAATCGCGTAGTCCCTTTTGCCGCTGGGATTGCCTTGATCGATGGCATCCAAAATCCTGGCCACATCGGCGGGATCCCACACCGATGGAACTCTGGCATGCTTGCTGGACTTCACCGCCGGGACAGCCTTCAATACGTCGGCATTGACCTGCCCCTGGCGCTCCGCGTATCTGAGAAAAGAGCGGACCGCGCACAGCTTTTGTTCGACCGTCTTTGCTTGGTATCCGGACAAGGTGGCAACAAACGCCTCGACTGTTCTGGCATCGCATTCAGTAAGTCGGCCGCGCGTGTCCACAAACGAAAGAAACTCTCCGGCCAGCGTCCCATACGTGCGCACCGTCGAAACTGCACAACCCTCGGCACGTAACGCGGCCTGGAATTTACCGATCAGCTCAGCCTGATGGGCTGCGAGCTTATCGCCCCGGCGATCATAGCGACGCAACACAGCGCCGTGAGCCACAAAGTCTCCCAGCATCTGAGCGACCCGAAACAAATAGACGTCCGTCTGCCGGGAGCGTGCCTGATTGCTCCTTCGCAAAAAAATCGCATGCGGCGTCGACCCACGCCATCGCGATCTCCAGGCTGAACTCCTCGACTCCCAGATCCGCGAAAAATGTTTCCAAGCGACGCCAACACTGGCGATACCAGATCATCGTCGAGTCTTTATACCCAAGACGCAGCAACTCGCGATCCAGGTCAACAACCAATGCAGATAAAGCCACCATCACCAATATCTCCAATCACAGGCCCGACACCGTGCCAGGCCAGGTGATCAATTTATCGGTGATTATGCGCAGTGTTTACGTGCAGGAGCCCAACAAAACCGCCCCTGCAACCAAGCACTGTGCATTTTACAGCGCTGGTCATAAGGTGGCGTGCTGTCACCGCTCGTGTCCAACATCATGCTCCACGAGTTTGATAAGTGGCTGGAGGCGAAATACCTGAACAATAAGGCCCGCAAGGATCGCTGGGCATGGAACTTCGGCATCAAGCAGGGCCGCCCCATCACGGATCGCGAGAAACGGCAATGGAAACCGGCTGTTGCCTATTGCCGATACGCTGACGACTTTGTCGTGATCGTAAAAGGAACCAGAGCTCAGGCAGAGGAAATCCGTGAGGAGTGCCGGGCGTTTCTGGAAGGCGAGTTGAAGCTGACGCTGAACATGGAGAAGACCCATGTCACCCACATCAATGACGGCTTCGTGTTTCTGGGACACCGGATCATTCGCAAGCGAGGAGCGCATGGACGGATGTCCATCGTCACGACGATACCCAAGGAAAAGGCCAAGGAGTTTGTTCGCAGGCTCACTGAAACCTTATCCGGCAATCATAGTGTCAGTACGGTCGACATGATCGCTGGCCTGAACCGCCAATTGGTGGGATGGGCGGCGTTCTACAAGTTCACCGACTTCACGGCGTACGTCTTCCGGCGCATCGATCATGTCGTGTTCTGGAAAATGGCGCATTGGCTGGGCACAAATACCGATCCCGCATCAAACCCTTGATGTTGAAATGGTTCAGGGTCCCGGAACCGGACAAGGCGAAAACCTGGCTCGTGTTTGGTCGCAACGAACGCGGTGAACCCGTCGGAAAAGCGTTGAAAAGGCTTGTCTCAAGCCCCAAAGCGCAATTCCGATGGCGCAATCCGGAGGAAAATCCATACAGCTTCCGGATCGAGAACCGCAGCACCGTCACGTCGCATTACCATGACGTTGCTATGGCCATGGGCCAAGCTTGAATAGAGAGCCGTATGCGCTGAAAGGTGCAAGTACGGTTCGGGGAGGAGAAGCGCATCTGCGCTTCTCCTCCACTTCCGATGGCTCGCGGTTTTGTCTATCCCCTGGCCGTCAGGCAATTGCTTGCAATTGCCGTGAGGCTCTGCGCCGTCGTGGACTGGTTCAGCCGGAGGGTTCTGTCGTGGCGGCTGTCGATTACGACGGAGGCGGACTTCTGCATCGAAGCGGTCGAGGAGGCGCTGGCTCGCTATGGAAAGCCTGAAATATTCAACACCGATCAGGGTTCGCAGTTCACCTCGATGGACTTCACGGCGGTGCTGAAGAACGCGGAAATAGCAATCTCGATGGATGGCAAGGGTGCGTGGCGGGACAACGTAGTTCGTCGAGCGGCTCTGGCGTTCGATCAAATACGAGGAAGTCTACCTCCACGCCTACAAGACCGTGTCGGAGGCCCGCACTGGCATTGGCCGATATCTGAGCTTTTACAATAGCCGACGCCCACATTCATCCCTTGACCGCCAGACGCCGGATCAGGCCTACTTCAACGCGCTGGCACCAATGATGATGGCAGCATAATCGAGGCGGAAATCCACTTACAAAACGCCCGAAACTGTTCAGACAACCCGAGCCAGCTCTTGTCACGGCATCGCTGGATGGCGGCAAGCGTGACACTCATGCCGGCCTGCGGCGACGAGTTGACTTCGATATCGGCCCGGGCGTTCTGTTTTAACGACTGAACGATCATCGCGCTCAATTTCCCGCGTTTCGGCCAAGTGGCCTGAAGAAGGCCCGCGCCGTTATCGGCAACTGTGATACGGCAGCCGGTGTCATCGACGACGCAGCGCAGGGTAATTTCTCCCCATCTTGGCCGATGAAAGCGTGCTTCAGCGCGTTGGTCAAAAGCTCGTTGACGACGAGGCCCGCAGGCATCGCGACATTGACCGACGCGGGCCAGGTGTCGACCTTCATGTCCAGCCTGATCCCTTCCACGGCGTGCGCGGTCATCACCGAGGCAGCGATCTGGTTGACGTAGGAGCCAAGGTCGATCGTCCCGCATTTTTCCTCGTCCGACAGCGAGCGATAAAGCAGGGCGAGTGCCTCGATCCGCCCTGCAAGCTGCGCAAACCGCTCACTTGCTTCGCTGTGCTGAACGTTGCGCGCCTCCATCCTGATCAGTGCAGTGATCATCTGAAAATTGTTTTTGACCCGGTGCTGCAGTTCGCGCAGAAGAACGTCTTTTTCCGCCAGCATCTCACTGACACTTTGATCCGATGAGGCCTGGTTGCGAGCAGCAAAGGCGACCAGGCGAAAAAGTGGAGCACCGTCATCGTCGACGATCGTGTTCGACCATACATCGATCGTCAGGCTCTCGCCCGGCCCGCCGGCCAAAAAGAACGCCCCGATATACTCTTCTCCGGACGTCACCGCGGATGTCAGCGATCCTTCGCCTGCGACTGCGCCGGCATTGAGATCGACATTCGACCAGGATTTTCCCTGAACCTGGTTCGCGGTCAGCGACGTCAGCCGCTCAAACTCCAGATTGACATAGATCAGCGCCTCGCTTTCTCCAAGCTCGGATACAGCGACGGCGAACGGCACATGATCGAGAAACTGTCGAAACCGGTGGTCATCCAGGGCTTCGGCAAGTTGGCGTAGGCTAGCTATACCTTCTGGGGAAAGGTTCTTGTCTTCGGGCTCACTCATGGAAACGTGCTCAACAGAGGGGCAGGATGGCTCTGCATAGCACGATGGATCTCCGGTCGCTTCAAAAACCTTTGGCGAAAATACAAGCGTCGAAATGTCACCTACAGCCTACCCGACCATTCGTTTGATGACAGAAACAATATCGGCATGAGCATATGGTTTTGGGAAAAAGCAACTGCGTGAAGGAATATCCGCAGGTCCGACCCGCTTGTGTCCGGAGGTGATGATGATTTCGATCGGCGGCCAGCGACTTCGCACCACGTGTGCAAATTCGATGCCGTTCAATTCTCCGGGCATATCGATGTCGGTGAAGATCGCACGAATATCGTGGGGCTCGCTCAGGACAGTCAATGCGTCACTGGCATTGGCCGCCTCACAGACGTCAAAGCCCGCATCGATCAGATCGTCTGCTATCGTCATGCGGATAATGGGCTCGTCTTCCACAATCAGAACCTTGATTGGCACCATGCTTCTTCTCATCCCTCCTGGGGTGGCGGATCGTCCGGGTACCTGCCTGAAGTCGCCTTTGTTCCTCTAATTGTCGCTATATGCGAGGTGTCCGCTTGGGGGAAATCTTCGCACCATTGTCGCCATTCGGCGAGCCTTCTCAAGACATTGCACCTCTTGACGAGGCTGAGTTAACCAGTATACGTTTAGTCAGTTTCGATTCGAAATAGCCGGTACCGGCCTCACGCTCGATGATCATGAGGATCAGAATGTATCTCGACATACAGGTTTCGCTGGATTGGCAACAGCGTGGAATGAATGCACGCGTGCTCGGGGTGAAGATTGATGCCAATCCTGTCCTGCCTTACGTCTCTGGTTCACAAGAAGCTGGAAAAAAGGAAGAATGGATACAGAAGGCTGAAGCTTGGTCATTCGGTTGGTGCATCGAGGATGCAAGCCGATCGGCCGGTGATAGGCGGCACCTCTTGGAAAGGTTCGAGCTGATCCCGCCGTCGCGAGAAATTCATCAGTTTTAAGCAAGTCAAGCTTCACTGAAAACCGTTCGCCAAGCAGTTCGGCGGCAGCATCGTGGGTCTTGTCTGCACAACTACAAACGGTGTCGCTGAACACGATCACGTGGAAACCGAGATCGATAGCGCCGAATACCGTCGCCAGCACGCAGACGTCGCTCTTTCCGCCGGTAGCAACGATGGTCTCGACGCATTTCCGCCGCAAGTGGATGAATGGCCTGCCATCAACCCAGGGGGAGTAGGTCATCTTGTCGAAAGTCCGCGCGGGGGCACTAGCCTCAGCAAGGATGGCGTGAAGCCCGCGAGTTCGGTGGCAGATCCTCGCAGCCTGTTGGACGAACCAGCCATGGCCGCATAACTTAAACATGGAGTAATCGCGGTGCGGTTCGCTCCATGGCCATTTTCTAAGCAATGGCTGGCAGGGGTGGTTGCCCCCGATAAGATGGAGATACGCTGACAGCTGAGGGGATTCCTGCGATCTGCATAGAAGCTCGACACACGCGAAAGGTCCTGAACGAGACGCTGAACAAGACTGACGCCAATGATGCGGTTGACCGATATCTGATGGTCTGGAAAAGCACGTTTAGCTTTTCAGCCGCGCTGATGAAGTCAGAATTGCCAATCAGCCGTTGCAGCCAAAGCACCAAACGTATTGGCCACACGGTTCGTTATCGAGCGGGCAGGCGACTGATGACGAACCAGGATATTTGCCTGCATCGGCGCGACTACAGGGCCGTTCGCGTCCGACCTAAAGCGCGAAACGAATTCCCGGAGGTTGCTCGCCTCGGTGGCCAAAGTGGCGCTGGCGGCATTCGTCTCCTCGACCATCGCGGCGTTCTGCTGGGTGACCTGGTCCATTTTGTTGACCGCGGTATTGACCTCCGAAAGGCCGACCGACTGCTCGCGCGCCGATGTAGCAATCGAATCCATATGCTGATTAATCGTCACGATGTATCCTTCGATCGCCTTCAGTGCCTCGCCGGTGTCGCTGACGAGCTTCACGCCTTGCTCAACCTCGATGCTGGAATTGCGAATGAGGTCCTTGATCTCCTTGGCAGCCTTCGCCGATCGCTGCGCTAGTTCACGTACTTCCTGGGCAACGACTGCAAATCCTTTTCCAGCCTCGCCCGCACGCGCTGCTTCGACGCCGGCGTTCAGGGCAAGAAGATTGGTTTGGAAAGCGATATCGTCGATGACACCGATGATATTGGAGATCTGTCCCGACGATTGCTCGATCTTACCCATCGCATTCACGGCGGAGGCGACGACCGCGCCAGACTGGCGGGCACTGTCGTTTGCCTGAATCGCGACCGTTCTTGCCTCGTCAGCACGCTTGGTCGAATTCGTAACATTGGTCGTAATCTGGTCGAGGGCGGCTGCGGTCTGTTCGAGCGATGCCGCTTGCTGCTCGGTCCGCTTAGACAGGTTGTCGGCACTTGCGCTGATTTCGCGCGAGCCACCGTCGATTGCTGTGGTTGTCTGAGCAACCGCACTCATTGTCTCGCACATTTGGCCGACGGCCTGATTGAAGTTGGAACGAAGCGATTCAAAATCGGTGGGAAGGGGCCGCTCGATCTGATAGGTCAGGTTGCCGTCGGAGAGATGCCGCAGACCTTCGGCGAGTGACCGTGTGGCCTCGGCCATTTCGTCTGCTCGCTTGCGCTCGATTTCTGCCGCACGTGCGCGCTCGTGCCTCCGTCTGATGGCGATGATGGGCAGCCTCGCTTTCGAGATTGCGCGAGCGTTCGGCATTTTCCTTGAACACCCGAACAGCCGACGCCATCGCGCCGATCACCTTGGAGAAGGAACGCGCAAACATCAGGAAACCGATCAGCGACAGAAGCGACACAACCACGCTGCCAATTACGGTTGCCCAGAGCGAACGGGTGCTTGCTGACAGAATGTCCGTGGCGTCGGCACCGATTTCGAAGACGCCAAGGCGGTCACCGGAAAAGTTTGTGAAGGGAATAGCCTGGACGACGATATCGCGCCCGCCGGAAGAGATACGCTCGAATGCAGGCTTGCCGTCGAATGCTGCCTGAATTTCTTCCGGCGTCAACATGGACTTACCGTCCTGGGTCGAGGCCTGGATTTGAAGCTTGCCTTCTGAAACCACGTTGACAGCAATCTTGCCACCGATCCGGTCGGCAATCGGCCCGAAATAAGGGTTGGACAGCTCGGTGCCGACATCGACTATGCCGACGACTTTGCCATCCTTGACCACTGGAGCTGAGGCATACATACCGATGCTGGCGCGGCCGGGCTCGATACCAGACACAACCCTGCCGGTCGAAAGAGCCTTGACGATCACTATCCGGCGGCCCTTCATGTCATCGTCGAATTTATCGGGCGCGTGAAGGCGAGCGATCGCAAAACCGTTTGCATCGACGAATGTCACGAACTGCAGGCCGCCTTCTTTGGAAATCGACGGCAAACCGGAGCCGTACTTGGTCAGAAACTGCTGGCGCCCCTTGGTAAGAATTAGATTTGCGGTGTCCGGATCACTTGCAAGCGCCAGGGCAACGGCAGCCGCAGCTCTTTGCGTTGCTGCCATATCGGTTTGAATCACCGAAAGGGCGCTTCCGGCTTTGCTATAAAGAGCCTCGTCATTGGCTGTCGATTGCCGGTACCAGGCCTGCCCGCCGATCATGGCGCTGGCAAACAGCACCGCGCCAAATCCATACACCGTCATTTTGACCCAAATGGGTTTACGAACCGATACGTTCATCGTTTTTCCCCGCAACAATGATCGAGTGAGATTTACCAAAAAAGCGTTCAGTTTTACTTAATGAATTATCTGGATCCTCTGTGAGGAGGAGGACGCCATCGCTTTCCACGAAAGGGGAAATGGGTGTATGTTTGGCGAACGGAACGCAGTTCAGATACGAATTGTCTTATTGAGATCGAGCGTGAAATCTGGCGTCGACATGGAACCTCAAGCAACCGCATCTCGTCATTCAGGCCGCCTTCAACTAGGCAGTGTGGACGGATTTGATCAAGATGAAGCCTGCGGCGATTGCGACGATGGAGGAGAAATTTTGTTTGGTCTTCTCGCATCGTAGCGCAACGCGCTTGAAGCGCTTGAGTTTTCCGATTGCTTGCTCGATGCGGGCGCGACCTTTGTAGAGCGCTTTGGGAAAGAACGTCGGCTTTGATTTTTGCCGTTGAACGATAAGGAATGACGGGAACCGCACCCCGCCTTCTTGCGGCCTGGCGGTTAGCCTTGCTGTCATAGCCCTTGTCGCCCATGGCGGCGCGGGGATCTACATCGGGGCCAAGGCCAAGCAGGATTGGAAAGTGCGGAGCGTCACCTTTCTCGCCCCCGGTCAGATCAAAGGCGATGGGATGTCCGTCGAAATCGGTCTTCAGGTGGATTTTGGTCGAGAAGCCGCCTCGCGAGCGGCCAAGCGCTTGGCCATATTGCCCCCTTTTGCTCCTGCTACCGAAACATGCGGCGCACCACGGTGCTGTCGAACATCTGAACCAGATCGGCCGACGTGCTCAGGCTGGCAAGGTGCTCGAAGAAAATCTCAAAAACACCCGCCTTGCTCAATCGGGAAAAGCGCTTCCAGACACTGTTCCAATGTCCATAGCGCTCCGGCAGACCGCGCCAGGTGATATTGTTGACGGAGAAATAGTGCAGGGCCTCCAAAAACAGCCGGTCATCTCGACCCTTGTCGCCCCGCCGCGGAAGCGAGGCGCGGAAAACCTCAAGTGCGACCGTCCAGTCCGCTTCTGTCATCTTCGTCAGCATCGCCGATCTCCTCTGAAACCGGCAACCCATGAATCATTCAAATACGGATTTGGGAATCGCAGAAATTAAACTTGCGGCAATCCGTCCACACCGCCTAGTGGAACTATCATCTTCACGGATCCCAGATTGGGGGCTTAGATTACGTTGATTGTTGCGTTCTCATTGCGTTATTCCATGTTATCAAACGCATTTGTCCGTCCTCAAAATTGCCCGTTATCCATCTGCTTGTAAACATGCATATTGGATATGACACTTTTGTGACAATGTGACTTGCAATGTTGCTAATAGTGGGAAACCATAGTCGGCTAATCAGATAGAGTGATTTGCAGCTGTCTGCTGATCGAGTTTCCTCCTGCAATCTGAGGACTAACATGGCACTTATTGGCGGGCTCATCGCCCTCGCCGGACATATTGCCCTTCTCCTGTGGGGTACGCGGATGGTCCAAACAGGGATACAGCGCGCGTTCGGGCCAAATTTGAAGTCAGTCCTTGGTCACGCACTGAGTAATCGAGTAAAGGCGTTTCTTGCTGGCGTAGGTGTGACCGCGGTTCTACAAAGCAGCACAGCCACGGGCCTTATGGCTTCAGGGTTTGCGGCCGGTGGTCTTGTCGATCTGGTCCCAGGCCTGGCCATAATGCTTGGAGCGAATGTCGGGACGACGTTGATCGTGCAAGTTTTGTCTTTCGATGTTGCTGCAGTTTCGCCTGCTCTAATCCTGGTCGGCGTCTTGATGTTTCGCAGGGTAGCAAACCCGCAGGTTCATGATCTTGGCCGGGTCTTCATTGGTCTCGGGTTCATGCTACTGGCGCTCCACCAACTCCTCGTTCTGATGACTGGGTATGAAGGCTCGAGAATCCTTGTCAGCATCCTGGAAAACATTTCCTCCACGCCAGTCCTCTGTGTCCTCTTGGCGGCGATTGTAACCTGGGCAGCGCATTCAAGCGTCGCGGTCGTGCTTCTCATCGTATCGCTGGCGAGCAGGGGACTGATCGACCCGTACCAGGCATTTGCCCTTGTGCTCGGAGCAAATCTGGGAACGGCAATCAATCTAGTCATCGAAGGTCATTCAGGCCCGGATCTTTCGGTAAAGCGCCTTCCGATCAGTAACCTGATCACACGAATTTTCGGGGTCATCGCAGCCTTAATGCTCCTACAACCCATTACTGATCTCTCGGACCGGCTTTCACACGACACCGCCAGAGCAGTCGCTGACTTTCACACAGCCTTCAATTTGGTGCTGGCATTCGTCTTCATGCCATTTCTACGCCCTTATGCTGATCTGATCACTCGGCTATTGCCGCGCGGACTGAACCAAGCGGATCCGGCTCAACCAAAATATCTCGATCCAGCCGCTAAAGAGACGCCTGTAGTGGCCTTAGGTGCCGGTGCACGGGAAGCGCTTCGCCTCGTGGATGTTTTGACGGAAATGTTGAAGGGCGCGAAGGCGGCCATGTCCAGCACGGATAGGAAGTCGTTGGCCGGGTTGCGTGCGATGAACAATGTTATCGAACGCCTTAACCTCGCACTTAAGGCCTATCTGACATCCATTGATCCCGAAGAGCTTGGTGAAGCCGATACGCGGCGGTTAAACGAAATCCTCCTGTTTTCCATGAATATGGAGCATGCGGGTGATGTTTTTAATGAAAACCTATTGCCTCATCTCGCCAAACGCATCCGCCGGGGATTGAACTTCTCAAAAGAAGGCCAGCGCGAGCTCAACCACCTCTTTGACCGACTCCTAACCAATCTTCAGACGGCTGCCGGCCTTTTCATGACGCAGGACGAGCGCGCAGCAAGGCTTCTAGCAAACGAGAAAGTGATCTTTCGTAGGGCCGAGCGAGAAGGGACCGACGCTCACTTTGAGCGACTGCGTAGCGGCGGCATCGATACGGCCGAGACAAGCTCGCTTCATCTTGACCTGTTAAGAGACTTCAAGCAGATCAATTCGCATTTGGTTGCTGCCGCCGCTTATCCCGTCCTGGAAGGGAAGGGGCAGCTTCTACAAAGTCGGACGGCGGGGCCGGATGGAAAGACACGTTGGGATGCCAATGTCTAAAAAGAGGCCGAAAACATATCTCGGGAAGTTGGCTGAGGAAGCCGAAAAGCTGTTCTCTGGACGAGCAATCGAGCAGTACGCCGCGATTTGCTATCGGCGTCATCCGGTGTCCGCAGAAGTCGAAGTACTGTTGATTTCTGCGCGAGACAGCGGTCGTTGGATCATTCCAAAAGGTTGGCCGATTGAGCAGAAGCTTCCCCATCAGGTCGCGGAGCGGGAAGCTTGGGAAGAGGCCGGCATAAAGGGCAAGGCTAAAAAGCGAGCCTTTGGTTATTACACCTATCTCAAAACATTGGAGGGCGGTGACAAGGTGCCGTCCGTCGTCCAAGTCCATCTGCTTAAGGTTGGTTCGATCGCGAACAACTTTCCGGAGCAAGGTCAGAGAGTTGCTGTCTGGCTTTCGCCTCACGACGCTGCCTTAAGGATCAGGGAGCCTGAGCTACGAAGTATGCTGGGATGCGTGGCTGCCAAATTGAATAAGCCAGGGAAGGTCAGGGAGGCTTCGCTTATTGGTGCTTTGGTTGAATGAAGCCGGTTGGCGCTGCCATTACGAGGTACGCATGCCGTCGGTGGGCACTGTAAACTTATGGACCTCGGGTCAAGTTAGGGCACGAGGTCTGCAATCAGGCTACCTGAAGATGAGCGATCTCGCTCCACATCTGCGTCGCGGCTACTCGCAGCTCGCGATAATGGAGAGATGAAGTGTCGTGGCGGGGAATTTGGAAGAGGTTGGCGATCGGGTCGTGGATGGAAACGAAACGCTGAAGGTGTCGTGCCGACTTGAAGCGCTTCATGATCCGCTCCCGCCTTCGGATCGGCTGATGAGAGTTTTCTGCCCGATTGTTCAGTCCCTTATGTGAACGATGCTCGACGGCGGGCATGATCTCCCGCTTCGCCGCACCGTAGGACCGGAGCTTGTCGGTGATCATCACGCGAGGCGAACGGCCTTGTCCTTTCAGGAGTTTTCGCATCAAACGCTTTGCAGCCTTGGCATTGCGGCGGCTCTGGACAAGGACGTCAAGGACGAAACCATCCTGATCGACGGCGCGCCAGAGCCAATGTTTCTTGCCGCCAATGGAGATGACGACTTCATCGAGATACCATTTGTCGCCAAGCTTTCCGGCCGATCGCCGCCGGATTTCATTGGCAAAGCGCCGCCCGAATTTCTCGGCCCAAAGGCGGACTGTCTGGTGCGAGACAGTTATCCCGCGCGCCGCCAGTAAGTCTTCGATCATGCGCAAGCTGAGCGGGAAGCGAAGATAAAGCCAGACGGCATGAGCAATCACTTCAGCTGGGAACCGGTGGCGGCGATAAAGGGGATCACGAACGGTTTGGGTCATGCCGCAAAATCGCACAGGGCAATCGCCGAGGGGTTAACGTTACGATGCCCCATCCATCGCGTCGCGAGCATTGATGGCCAAGTTGAGAACAGCGTTCTCCATCTGCGTCGGATCAATCGACGTGTTCCACAGGCCGCCTGAGACGATCGTCTCGATCTCGATCGCTTCGCCGATAGAGCGACGCAAGAGATCATCCATGTTCGTTAACAACCGGCCGAGATGAACGACTTTCGGCGCGAGAGGCTGTCGTCGCCCAAATGCCAGAAGCTGGCTTGCCAGCTTGCCTCCTCTGATCACACCGGCAAGAGCATTAGTGACACGCCGCTCGGCGCGCTCGTTTCCGGCCACGTCCTTGGCCAGAAGATTGAGATTCCCCGAAATGACCTGGAGAAGATTGTTGAAGTCGTGCGCAACGCCGCCGGTCAGCTTGCCGATCGTCTCCATCTTTTGGGATTGCTGCAAGGCGTTTTGCATTTCGAGTAGCTGGGCTGTTCGCTCTTCGACCCGAGCCTCGAGCTTAGCGGCGCTGATTTCGAGGGCTGCTTCTGCTTCCTTCTGGTCATGAATGTCGGTATTGGTGCCGATCCAGTGAGCGACACCGCCCCCCTCGGGCTTGATCGGGACGGCGCGTGCAATATGCCATCGATAGGCGCCATCATGGCGGCGCAGACGGAATTCCACCTGATATTGCCTGGCAGCGGCACGAGCTTCTGTCCATTCCTGCGCGGCGATATCGATATCATCGGGATGCACCATCGCGGCCCACCCGTTGCCAGTCAATTGCTCCGCGCTCATGCCGCTATAGGCAAACACCTGATCATTGAACCAGTCGAGCGATCCATCGGAACGCGCCGTCCAGACGTGGTTCGGCATCGATTGCGAAAGCGTCCTGAACCGTTCCTCGCTTTCAAAAACACGTTTCTCAGCAGCTTTGCGGATGGTGATGTCAAGAAAAAGGGCGGCGAAACGTTCAGGCCCTACCTTGCGGGCATGCGCCTCATACCAGCGGTTTCCCAGTGCCGGGATGTAGACCTCGAACTGCCTGGCCTGTCCGGTGTCGACGATCTCTCCATACGTGGCGATCAATTCGTCCTGAACGCCTGGTATCGCTTCGCGCACCGGCTGTCCGATCGTCTGGGCGGCAATCAGCCCCGTCTGTCGCTCGAATGCCGGGTTGATGTCGATAAAGACAAAGTCTATGACCCTACCTTCGGCGTCCCGCACCACCTCGGCGGTGAAGAAGCCTTCATGCATCTGCTCGAACAGCCCGCGCCAGCGCTCTTCGCTCTTTTGCAGCGTGACTTCCGCCTGCTTGCGGTCGGTGATGTCGAAAGCGATTCCGACGAAGCGTCTCCGGCCGCTGCGTTCACTGGATATCACCTGGCCTCGCCGTGCGATCCAACGGGTGTCCCCCGTCTTCGGATCGATACGGCGGTACTCGGCATATTCGAGCGGGTTGCTTTGTCCCAGTCGCGCAGGGCCGGAAACCGCGCGGTCATCTGGGTGAAGCAAGCTGATAAGAAGATCATCCGTGATGCGGATATCGGGGTCTAGACCCCAGACTTTCCGGTATTCCTGCGAGACATGGAGTTCGCCGCTTGCCGGAAACCATTCGAATGTGCCAACACCGCCGGCCTGTTGGGCGATCTCCAGCCGCTGCTCGACACGAACCCTCTCCGTCGTATCTTTCAAGATCACCAGAACGCCGGCCGGTATCCCATTCGCATCGAGGAGGGGGCTGAAGTCGAGATTGAGCCAGACATCTTCTGGGCCTGCGCCCCGTTCAATGACGGCATGACGGTCGCGAAAAGAGAGAGTTCGTCCGCCCAACACGACCTTGACGACCCTGCTGTTGAGCGCTGCCAGTTCGGGCCAGGCCTCTGAAATCGGCCGGCCGGGAAACGCGGAGTGCCGCTGACCCGCGAAATCGGCGTAGGCACTGTTATGGAGGACCCAGCCGTCCTCACCCCAGAGAATTGCCATCGGAACGCCGGCACTGAGGACCAGACTCAGCGTCTGCTCAAGCACCGTAGGCCACGCCGCGCGCGGCCCTAACCCCGTGAAACTCCAGTCGATCGTGTCGATCGACCGGGCCAGGTCCCCACGCCGTCCGTTAGAAGGAGCTTGAGCATTCAGTTTCGGCATCTTGATTTCGCGCATTGATAAGAGCCGCGCTATACCAGACATTCACAAGAATGTATAGGATAATGGCTCTAATTAGGAGCGCTCACTGCGACCGATCAAGATCTCGATCAACAGAACAGGTGGCTTTACCATATAGAGCTGGCTCGGGAAATCTGCACAGCTAGGATAAGTGGAGTTTCTGCCTGACTTCGGCTTAGGTGCCGGGAACAGGAGATACCCTGACAAGACGACCGCGCCGGAACCATAGCCCGGCTTTCAAGGCAAAGGTGGCGCTCGCCGCCATCCGAGGCGAGCAGACGCTAGTGGAATTGTCCCAGCGGCAATGTAAACTTAGCGCTTCGCAGTCATGATTTGGGGTTGAGGTTTTGGTTTAGGCGGCTTGAATGCCAGCGATTTGGTACCATGTTTGCATGGCTGTTTCTCGCAATTCGCGATGATGGGTGGATGGAATGTCGTGGCGGGGAACGTGAAAGAGGTTGGCAATCGGATCGCGGATGGAAACGAACCGTTGAAGGTGCCTCGCTGACTTGAAGCGCCTCATAATCCTTTCACGCCGTCGGACAGGCTGATGAGAATTCTCGGCCCGATTGTTCAGGCCCTTGTGCGAGCGATGTTCGATACCGGGCATGATATCACGCTTCGCCGCACCGTAGGATCGAAGCTTGTCGGTGATTATCACACGCGGCGCACGGCATTGCCCTTTCAGAAGCTTTCGCATCAAACGCTTTGCCGCCTTGGCATCGCGGCGGCTTTGCACCAGCACGTCGAGAACAAAACCGTCCTGATCGACGGCGCGCCAGAGCCAATGTTTCTTGCCGGCGATCGTGATGACAACCTCGTCGAAGTGCCATTTGTCACCGAGCCTGCCGGCTGAGCGCCTCCGAATGTCATTGGCGAAATGCCGGCCGAACTTCTCCGCCCAGAGCCTCACGGTTTGGTGAGAGACGATGAGGCCACGGGCAGCCAGCATATCCTCGACCATCCGCAGGCTCAGCGGAAACCGGAAATAGAGCCAAACGGCATGGGCAATCACCTCGGCTGGAAATCGATGGCGACGATAAAGAGGATCACGGGCAAATCTGGTCATGCCACAAGATCCCAAATGTTGATCGATGCCAGGTTAACTTTACAGTGCCCCATTGATTACTTCCAACGCCGAGAGGAGATCGTTAGACGGTATTAGGCCGAAGCGGAGCGGAACCCCGCTTCGGCTGCGAAAGTCGGAAATTCGCCTCAGCCTTCTGCCTTCTCATTGACGACAGAGGTGGCGATACCAGTCAACGCAATATCGGTCGCCTGTTCCTCGTCGAGCGTCGTCTGTAGCAGTTTGGCTGCATCCTTCAGGCCAAGCTCAAGCGCCCAGGCGCGCAGGGTGCCGTAGCGTGACATCTCGTAATGCTCGACCGCCTGTGCGGCGGCAAGCAGACCGGCGTCGAGGGCGGGAGAACCTTCGTATTCTTCCAGGATTTCGTCTCCCTCGTCGGTGATGCCCAGAATCGCATCGCAGGTCTTGGCTTCAGGCTTCTTGCCGATGATCTTGAAGACTTGCTCCAGACGCTCGACGTGGACCTTGGTCTCGCCGATGTGCTTTTCGAAAGCGTCCTTGAGCTGCTTGCTCTTGGCAGCCTTGTGCAGCTTTGGAAGGGTTTCGACAATCTTGTTCTCGGCGAAGTAGACGTCTTTCAACGTGTCGTGAAACAGTTCGTCGAGGGTTTTGATAGCTTTGGCCATGATGGCGCTCCAAATGATGAGAGGAAAAAAGAAGCCAACCCTTTGTGGAGAGGGCCGGCAATGTTAACGGACGTGGCGAACGGAGGTCTCGGTGGCATAAAGGTTATGCTTGGTGCCGTAGACCCCACCGAACCAGGCGGCGATTGCACCGATCAGGAGAGCAATGAAGCCGAGGATCGCACCGGCCGAGACGGCTTTGGTCGCGGTCTGTGCAGCTTCAAGCGCCTGGGCCTTGGCAGCCTGCACGTTGTCATTATAAGTCTTCATGTACTGATCGACCTGAGTGCGGGCCTGATCAACCGGAATGTTCTGGGCCTTGGCGATCGCGTCCGCGGCACGGTTGCGGGCATCGTCCGCCTTTGCAGTGTCGCCGGTGACGGCGGCCTGAACTGCGGAGATGGCAGCATTGCGCAGCGCTTCCGGATCATTGCCGCCCGAGGCGTCGCGGATCTGCTGTTCAATCCCGGCCATTGGGTTTGCCGAGTTGGCCATCGCTGGGGCTGCTGCGGTCACCGCTGTCGCCGTCGTGCTGCCAACGCCGCTGACAATGCTCGACAGACCGCTGAACGCACCGCCGACCAGAGCGCCGACGGAGGTGGTCAGCAAATAGAGAATAACCAGCGTGGTCACCGCCCAGGTGGTCAGACCCTGGTAGCCGCCGGTCGAATTGCTCGGACGGCCGGAAAGACGGCTGGCGATGTAGCCACCGACGAAGGAGGCGATCAGACCGGCGACCACAAACCACAGACCGCCGGCGATCGAGAATGTGCTGGCATCGGGGTTATCGTAACGCGCCGGGTCGATAACCGCTGCGCCGATACCCACGCCAAGGAGGTTGAGAAGAAACTGGACAGCCAGTCCGACGAAAACGCCAGCAAGGATGGCGCCCCACGAGACTTTGTAGAGCGCTGCGGTCGATCCGCCATCGACGCCATAGGCGATATCGCGCGAGAGGTGGGTAGAAACGGGTTCGGTCATGGTGGCCCCTTAGGTGTTCACGGGATCGTGAGTTCCACCATAACTCGCAAATGTCGTCGATGTTCCGCTTGGGCTACCGCGCGCCGTAAATGAGAATGGCAGTGTGGGGTGACACCGCCGCTCTCATGCTTTTGAATGGATAGATCAGTCCCGACGGATACCGAGCGTGCCATCCTTGCGGACGGCGCCTTCGCGGCGTTCGTCTTCGATATCAACTGGGTGTTGAGGACCGTATCGGAAACCGTTAGTCTCGCCGCTCCAGCCGCAAACCTCTCCATCTGGCAGCCAGAATTAAGCCCCATCTCCCGCATCGGACGCATTACCGCTTGGGTGTTGTAAGGCGTGGGGAAAAACCGCGCGGGAACCGGCAACGAAGCGGAGGTGACGGCGCGCAATGCAGACGTGACGATAAGTCGGATGGGCGGCCAGCGATTTCGGACCGAGGCGGCGAGTTTCAAGCCATCCATGTCGCCTGGCATATCAACATCGGTGAACAGCATGTTGATTTTCGGATGCCGCAGCAGCACGTTCAGCGCTTCTGCCGAGTTTCGGCATCGTAGACCGTGAGTCGGTCAGCCTAGGTCACAGGCATCTTGATGCGGATCAGGCTGTCATCTTCGATCATGTCTTGGATCATGATTTTTCGACTTCCGTGCCCGCGAGAGTGTGCGGAACGCATTTAAATATGGGGCGGTTGGCGCGAACTCCTTTGCCATTTCACGTTTGAAGTCTGTCGCGAATACACGGGATATGAGCCTTGAACCAATTCACTTGCGACTCATTGCACCACGAGTGGATCATATCGTTCTTCCCAAGGAACCCCGGTAAGAGGCTGATGGGGCGTCGCGGGGCAGGCTGTGCAGAAACACCTCATTCTCTTCGGTCTTGAAGCCTCGCCCGCTGTATCAAAGGCAGACCGCGGCGCCGTCTGCACAAGAGTATGATTGACTAGGAAACTTTCCTGATATAGTTTCCTTGTCAATCACTGGAGAGCCCCATGCCGTCAATCCAACCCGCGTCGGACTTGACCGCCCATCTCGGCTACTGGCTACGCCACGTCTCCAACCACGTCTCGCAAGCCTTTGCCCGCAAGGTTGAGGCGCATGGTGTGACGGTGGCGGAATGGGTGCTGATGCGCCATCTGCTGGAGGACGAAGCCCTTGCTCCGAGCCGTCTGGCTGAGCGTATGGGCATGACACGCGGCGCCATCTCAAAGCTGGCCGACCGGCTGATCGCCAAATCGATGCTGGTGCGCGTCGCCGATCCGGAGGACGGGCGGGCCCAGACGCTTTCACTCGCGTCCGCTGGCCGCGCCCTTGTGCCGAAACTGGCGGCGCTGGCCGACCTCAACGATGCCGAATTCTTCGATCACCTGGCACCGGATGACCGCGCGGTTCTGCTCTGCACCCTGCGGGAGATCGTAGAGAAACACGGTCTCAAATCCATGCCCGTCGATTGATGACGGACACCCTCACATCTCACCACGAAAGGACACTGACATGACGACCAAATGGGAAAATGTGGCCCGCACTTGCCTTGAGGGCGCGGAATCGGGCACCATGACCTTCCCGCAGATCGTCGGCACACTGATCGAGGCCGGCTTCGACGGCTATGCGGTCGATTTGCGCCGCGCCACCGCCATCTATTACCTCCGGACGGCGAAGCCGTCGAACTGGAAGCAACGCGGACCAAACCGGTCGCCCAGCTTTTCGACTCGGCCACGGTCAAGGAAGCGATCAGCGAGGCCGAGGCCCTGGTGCCGGGCTACACCTACAAGGGCTTCTGCGCCAAGGTGGCCGGGGCGGGCTGCGCGGGCTACCTGGTCTCATTTCTGGGCAAGCGGGTGCTTTACTACGGCCGCACCGGCGAGACCCACACCGAGTATTTTCCCGGGACGCAGCCGGCGGCCAAATCATGAAGCCCACCGGCATCATGGAGGGCGGAATTATACCCGCACTCTTCCTCGGCCCTGCCGCTTGTCCTGCGCTGGGTGACCGGCAATTCGTTTGAGCGAGTCGCTCGGTTTAATCTCCTCTCGAAAAAATTTGTGCAGCGCAGCATTCGTACCCACTTATAGTCCTTGAGCCAAGACGGGCAAAGGAGACGGAAGTGACGTTACCCTCCAATTCACGGCAACTGATCGAAGTGAAAAACTTCGGAGCGAACCCCGGTAAGCTGAAGTGCTGGCTTTATCTGCCGACCATCCTGGCTCCGAAAACACCGCTCGTCGTCGTCCTACACGGGTGCACGCAGAACGCTGCAGCTTATGATCATGGCTCCGGTTGGTCGAAGCTGTCGGAAGAGAAGGGATTCGCGGTCCTGTTTCCGGAGCAGCAGCGCGCCAATAACGCCAATCTGTGTTTCAACTGGTTCGAGCCGGGCGACACCCGGCGTGATCAGGGCGAAGCTCTTGCGATCCGGGAGATGATCGGGCACGTCATCGAGTCGCAGGGGATAGATCCTGAACGTGTCTTCATCACGGGACTGTCGGCCGGAGGCGCGATGGCGAACGTCATGCTGGCGACCTATCCCGAATTGTTTGCCGGCGGCGCGATCATTGGCGGGCTTCCTTACGGAACGGCCTCAGGAGTGGGTCAGGCTTTCGAACGGATGCGGGGCCATAACCCGCCGAGCGAAAGTCAGCTTCAATCGGCCCTGATGTCCGCAGCTTCCAGCTGGGGTTCATGGCCGCCGATTTCTGTCTGGCACGGGACGCACGACCAGACGGTCAAGCCGATCAATGCCGAGCAGATTGCCCATCAATGGGGCGGCATGCATCAGATCTCCGCGACACCGGACTTGATCGAGTCCGTCAATGGCCACAGCCGTAAGGCCTGGCTCGATGAAAGCGGCAAAGCGGTCATGGAGGTTTATCTCATCAAGGGAATGGCGCACGGTGTTCCCCTGTCGTTCGCAGCCAAAGCCCCGTTGGGGCACTCCGGACCGTTCATGCTGGAGGCCGGAATTTCTTCGACGACGCGCATTGCCAGGACATGGGGCCTTGCCGACGATGCCGATGTCGCCGCAACCGAGGCGGTATTCAACCCTGACTTGAAGCACGACGCGGTTCCCTCAGGCATTGAAAATGTTATCGCCAAGGCAATGGCATATGCAAAACCAGGCGCTGTGAATAACGTCGGCGATCGACATGATCACGGCGTCGGCAAGGTTATCAACGACGCGCTTCGCGCCGCAGGGCTAATTCGATAATTTAGGCTGGCGCAGTGTGTCGAAGACACGGATCGCGTTCATCGTGTTTCCCAGCAACGGTCTGCCTCACCATGGCCCGAGGAGGTCTGTTCCATGCCGATGCTCACCATTCATCACCGCACGACCTACAGTTTTCGAGAGGACGTATCGCTGCTGGTGCACCGCCTTATGCTCCGGCCCGGAGAGGGCCGGGAGCTGAAGCTGCTGGGCCATGACATCTCGACGTCTCCTGAGGCTGAACTGAGCTGGTCGACGACGTATTCGGAAACGCGATCGCTTCGGCGACGTTTCGGACCCACAGTGACAGCCTCGTGGTGGACAGTCTGGCGACCGTCGACCTGACTGCGTCGGCATGGCCCGTGTTCGACATCGCAGCGTCTGCGATCAACTACCCATTCCTCTACGCCGATCGTGACGGGACTGATCTCGGAGCTCTCGCGGTTCAACAATTTGACGATGTCGACCAGCGGCTTCGAACGTGGATGCGCGGCTTCGTCGCTGGCGAACCGACGGATACCCTGTCCCTCCTCAAAGACATCAGTCTGGGCATCGCGTCTTCTATCTCGTACCAGAGCCGGGAAGAGGAAGGCACGCAGGCGCCGCTGACGACCCTCGATCGGGGTTGGGGCTCCTGCAGGGATTTTGCCGTTTTGTTCGCGGAGGCTGTGCGCAGCCTGGGTTTCGGCGCTCGCATCGTTTCAGGCTATCTGTTCAATCCGAACAGAGCACTCACAGGATCGACCGATAGTGGATCGACGCATGCCTGGGCGGAGGTCTTCGTCCCCGGCGCCGGGTGGATCACACTCGACCCGACGAACCGCAGCATGGGCGGCGCCAACCTCATCCCAGTCGCGGTGACCCGCGACATCGCCCACGCCGTTCCGGTTTCAGGGAGTTTCATAGGCGGGTCGAACGGCCTTCCTGTCAATGAACGTGGCCGTAGAAGTCAAAGCAATCGACCCGGCCTCAGCGGCGCGGCTGTAGAACGGTGGATTGACGTGGCTCAATTCTCGCGTTGTCGAGCTGCACCTTTGGTCTTGAACCGACCTGAACCTTTGACCCGTTAAAACTGCTACTTCAGTTGCAAAATCAGAAGCTTCATTGAGTTGCTCGACAGCCCTTGTGCATTCCGACGTAGGCAGCCTGAAAACGCTGTTTTGAAAACGGTTATTCGTACGAAGATCTGTCGAATTTAGAATTCTGGACTTACCTTCATGCCCATGCCGCATCCTACTACTGCGCCGCAATCCCGAAAGCCGTCAGAACCTCCGAGGTGATTGTACCGGTAACCTTGAGTGTTGGTTTCCACGCAGAACTCCGGTTAGGCAGATAAGGGGGGCTCAGTTCCGCGTGAAAACCAACAGGCTGCTTTTAGCGAAAAAAAACTCATGCCGAAACCGAGAATTCCATGCCTGCTCGCTGCACTTACATAATAAAACTAAGCAAGCGCTCGCTGTAGGTCCTCGTGCTCGAAGGCGCTGGCCATGCGATTGACTTCGCTATTCCGCGCGCCGATCGCCTTGGCCGTATCTCGCCAAGTAGAGGTAACGGTTGCGACCTCTTTGATAATGACGCGTGCCTGAGCCAGCGTGAGCGCAAAATATCCCGATGCAGCTTCCAGAAGATCAAGCGAGCACGTGCCTTCGTCAAGGTCGATATTGGTGGTCAGCACCCGTGCCTTGAGATCGGTTGGAACAGGATTGAGATCGTAGGCCGGCGACAGCGACCAGCCAGCTTTCCCCAACCATAAGAATCCGTGGTTGCGCAGGTGATCATCAACATTGGAGATCAGCACGTTGAAGACCACGCGCCGATAAAGAGCATGGGCGTCGCTCTTCCCTTGCGCCCCGTGCTCGGCGAGCGCATCGACAATTTCCGGATAACTGCCGCGCTCGCCATCCCTGGCGCCCATCATTGCCATCGCTGACAGAAATGGAACGCGGATGGCGCCGTTGCGGTCGAAGCGACGAGACAACATGACGGCTTTTCCGGCCACTTCGATAAGCTGGTGTTGCGGAGTGGCGATGCCGGCCTGGTCGGCGAGTCGGAGGGCGATCTCCTCCCAGGTCTCCATGCTGTACTCGTCGGTCTCTTTTGGAAACTTGGCGATGGAAAGATGGCCATGCTGATCGATGACAGATGCTTTCGGTCGAGCGCCGCCCAGTGACGAACCGGGAGCGAAAATGAGCTGGAGGTCCTCGTCAGTCTCTTCGTCACGCAAAATGCGCTCAGTAATCTGCAGAAGCCGACCAAGCTCGATGACGGCCGGAACGCCGGTCTGGATCGGAGCCTGGAAGACCTCCTCCCCGACCCACCGGAATCGAAGCGCGCCGAGACGGGTTTCGTCGGCGACGCCCAGCAGGTAGTCGCTTTCGGCGAGGGTGCGAACAGCTCGCGCCTCGCGTTCCGCACTGCGACGCTCGGCGCGCTGCATGAGCCGTCGTCCCCAGGTGTCGGGGGCGGAGTCGCCGATCGATCCGAACGTCGCCAATCCTGCCGGCGGAGCGAAGGCCCCACGGGTCAATGCAAGCGCGGGTTCCAGCGAGAAGCGATCAGGATCCTTCAGCCAGGCATCGTCATACTCGAACAGTATGGTCTCGGAGCCGCGGATGCGATTGCTCCTCGCAAGACCAATTCTACGAGTCTCTCCAGCAAGGTCGATATGAGCCTCGAAGTCAGTCATCGCGAGACGATCCCGACGCGGGCTTCAGGCGAACACGCTTCGGCAGATCCGCACTGGCAAGCGCCTGGCCGACACTGTCGTTGCTGATGTCAGCAAGCTGGGTCAGCCCGTCGAGGAGACCGAGAGCTTGAAGGACGCCCGCATAGATTCCGATGCTGACATTCGTGTCGCCCGCCTCGATCTTTTGTAGCGTGGAGCGAGAGGTAAAGGCTCGCTCTGCCACGACTGCCATCGGCAACTTACGGCGGCGGCGAGCATCCTGGATATCCGCACCAAGCTTTCGCAAAGCCCGCCTGACAGCTGCCGATGGTTGATGGGGAGTGGGCATGTGGTCCCTTCGCGCTACAGAATTTAGCTTTATGTAGCACGAAGCTGACAATATTTCCAGTTAGGCATACCGCTTTGTTCGAAGGCTGGCCCATGCGTATAGATGCTTCACTGGGCCTTTAAGACATGCGTCACCTGAGTACCTGTTCGCTCTGGACGTTACATCCTTTGTTAAACGAGAGCTTCTATTTCGGCTCGCCCTCGGCATTGGGGCCGAGAAGGAATATTAGCATGCCAAAACAAGATATTGCCTCAAGTCAGTTTCAACGAAAAATCTCGGAATTCTGTGAGGTGCGCATTGCACCGGCCACATCCAAACGGACCTTAGAGAATATCAAGCCCTACCTCGTCAGCCTGATCATTTATCGCAAGTCACCGCCCTTGCTGAATGGCCGCATCCACTGGGCGGCCATTGCGGATGCCTGCGGGATCGAAGAGGACCTGACCACGGAGCTGAAAAAGCAGCTCCGTCCCGGCCTCGACGCCATCATCCGCTGGCTCGGCGCGCCGGCGGCTTTGGAAGACGTTCGACCGTCAAAACCGAAAAGCAAAGCGGCCAAGCCCGGCATGCGCGCGCCCACATCGACCACATCGTCCACACGCAAGCCGCAACGAACGGGCAGCGACGGAACTCCGGTTCAACCTGCCTCAGCGCAAAGAGGGCCACAGCCCAAGCCGATCCAGGAATTTCCACCACCGCTGTTCGAGGCAGCGGACGATCCGGAAACCTTCCGCGACGCGCTCGTCTACCACATGCGCCGGTTCGGCGACAGTTGCTGGCAGCTCTATCGCGCCATTGTTCGCCTCGGTGAGACCTTTGACGACAAGACCCTGTTGTCCTGGGTTCAGGGTGAACGGGCGCCGAGATCCATTGCCAGCTTCGACATCCTGTCGCGTATCGAGCGTCGCTACCAACTAAGACAAGGCTACTTTAAAGAGAAGCTGCCGCACCAATCCCGATCGCTGCACGGTCACGATCTCGGTGACATCAATCCGGCCGAACGGCGGAGACTGGCCTGGCATCTGCCCGACGACTTCGGCAGCCTGCCGTTCTCGAAGCGCGAGGAAATCCTCGACTGGGTGCGGCGGGTGATCATTTCCGGCTCGACCGATTATCACCGCTATCAGGCGGCGGCGAGCAAACAACGGTATGCCATCCGCTTTCCGGGGGTCACCTATGGCGGAGGAACGTTGTCTCCCCGATCGCCCTTTCTGACGTCTGGCGCAAGCAGCGGTGTGGACGATTCATTCGAAGACCCGGACCTGCTGTCCGGTGTGGTCGATGCGCCGCCGCGGCTGGCGATGGAGATGGCCGACCTGATCCGATTCAAGACTTCGACGCTGACGGCGATCGGTTTCCAGCGCAACGGCGTCTGGGGTGAAGAGTCGGCGTCGCAGAAGGTGGAGCACCTCGGACTGATGTTCGGCGCGCTCGCTGCTTCGCCTACCGGCATCGTCAAGGGTCGCGGCGTCCCGCTCAGCCAGTTGACTTTCGGCCTGCTGATCTTTCCTGGCGTCTGGGACTGGTATCTGCAATGGCTTGAGCAGCGGCGTGGATTCTACACCAAATGGGAAGAGGACATGCTGATGGTCGCGCAGGCTCTTACCCGGGCAGAGGTGGGATGGATCCGGCAGCACCCTGAGCTTCTGAAAAATGTCAGGCCGATCGAAGGCCTGATCGCACCTGAGGAAATCGAATTCGCCGCACGTGACTGGAACGGCGCCTGCGATGCGTTTCACCGCCATGCCGCCAATCGCTCGAAGGAGGTGCAGCGGGTGATGCGCGTCCATCGCGATCCGTTCGAACCGATCATGGTGATCCTGGAATCCGACAGTCCGCTGGCGGAGTATCGCAAGATCACCGACGAAATCCTGAAGCGCATGCCGGACCGGGATCGTTATCCGCGCCCGGCCGCCGAAGCCGTTCGCTCCTTCCTGATGCTTCGGCTCGGACTGCATCTGGGCCTTCGGCAGAAGAACCTACGCCAGCTTCGGCTTTGCCCGCGTGGGCATTTTCCGACGTCCGAACGCCGGCTGGAAGACATGAAATGTGGAGAACTGCGATGGAGCGACCGGAAGGATGGCTGGGAGGTGCTGATCCCCTCTGTTGCCTTCAAGAATTCCGGCTCGTCCTTCTTCGGGCAAAAACCGTTCCGGCTGATCCTTCCTGATCTGCTTGACCTCTACAAATACCTCGAGGTCTATATCGATCGGCATCGCGGTGTGTTGCTCGGCAGTGCCAAGGACCCCGGAACGTTCTTCGTCAAGACCGTGAAGACGACGAGCTACGATGCAGCTTATGACTCGACAAAGTTCTACGAGGCCTGGAGGACGATCATCCAGCGCTATGGCATCTACAATCCCTATACCGGTCGCGGTGCGATCAAGGGCCTGCTGCCACATGGGCCGCATAACCTTCGGGATATTCTCGCGACGCACATCCTGAAGCAGACGGGATCCTACGAGCAGGCGAGCTATGCGATCCAGGATACCCCGGATGTCGTGCAGCAGCATTACGGCCGCTTCCTGCCGCAGGACAAGGCGGCGCTCGCGGCAAAGATCTTGAACCAGGCTTGGGAAGCCGCTTGATCAGAGAGGGTGGAGCACTCTGGCGCTCCGCCCACTCCGGCCGACAGACCGCGCGGGATGCTGCTTTGTCGCAGCTCGCGGAGAAAGAGGGGTAAGCTTCAGCGCAGTTCGAGCATTGTCAGCGCGTTATCGATCGCGGCCCCTGATGCGGTATTGTCGAACACGCACCAGCTGTGGCGCTGCCAGCAGTTTCGAGAACGATCTGATCTCCTTATCAGTGTAGCTCGAGTAGTAGATTTTTGGTTTGCCATGAAGACGGACGTATTTCGGCGGCGTGTCGAAATCTTCCACCGGCCATACCGGCGCAGGATCGGCCAGAACCCGGTCGATCCTATAGGTCTTCAGCAGATCCAGCGCTTCGGCCGATGCCCAGCTCTTGTGCCGTACCTCGATGACGATCGGCCCATCATCGGCATCCCGCATCGTCTTGAACGCTGTTTGGAGCACCTCAACATCGAAGGTCAGCGATGGCGGCAGCTGACAGAGCAGTGGTCCACGCTTCTCTCCAAGAGGCGCGATGTCTTCGAGGAAAGTGTCGAACGGCTCGGCGATGTCTCTCATCGCGCTAGTGTGGGTAATCTCCTTAGGAATTTTGACTGCGAACCGGAATGCGTCGGGTACGGAGTGTTCCCACGTTGCGAATGTCGACGTCTTGTGCCGGCGGTAGAAGGTCGAATTGACCTCGACGCCGTCGAAGACCGATGCATATCGGGTGAGGCTGCTTCCTCCCTGCGCAAACCGGTCGGCCACCTTTTTCGGGATAGACCAAGCCGCGGTGGCAATGATCGGCAATTGTCTTCTCCTCAGCTTGGCAATTCGCAAGCGATACGAAGGGCCGGCAGCCGAGTTCCTTACGCCGATCAAGCACAAACCGGAACCATCAACCAGCCAAGAACGTTTGCAGAACGAATTCAGGAGATCGTTATGAGTGACAACCCGAAAACCGATACCTCTTCCAACACGCAGAAAGACCCGGACGACTGGGTCAGCGGCGATGAGCCGATTGACCGGCGCCCAACGCTCCTATCTGAAGACCTTGTCGGAGCAGGCGCATCAGCCCGATACCTGTGCCGAGGATCTAACCAAGGCGGAAGCGTCAAAACGGATCGATGAACTGAAGCAGTCCCTCGATCTGGAGTGACGTGATGTCTCTGATGGCAGATGAACCGCCTGGAGGTCGATGCTGCACGGAACCTTTGTTCGCTGCAGCACTTATGGATCGTCAACCGCGAAAGGACGCGACCATGTCAGACCTGAAGCTTGGTGAACCGATCCCCACAGGCATTCCCGGTATTGAACCGGTCAGCACGGAAGTACAAGATGCCGCCAAGGCGGTCGTCCGGCCGATCGAGCGGACGATTGATAGCGCGGCAGGCGCCTATCCAGATACAGCATTGCTCGACCAGTTGCTGCTTCTTCCAATGAAGCTCGGCCTGTCGATGGCGCTGGCTTCGACGGCAATGCTCGTCAGCCCGATTGCGATGACGAAGCGGCTGCAGACGACCGGTATCATTCAATAAAGGACGCTCCTTCGTCCGCGTCGCTTTCGCCGCCTTCCGAGGCGGCGATTTCTTTTTGAACCGCATGTCGGCTCAGCAGGCCGGCGGGTGTTGTCACGTTAATCGGCTCACAGTTGGCTGCGTTTCGGGTTGGTCGTAGATTTCGACGATGCAAACATCCGATATCAGTTTCAAGCGTCACCGTTTTCCTGCGCAAATCATTGCTCATGCAGTCTGGCTTTACCTGCGGTTCAATCTGAGCCTGCGTGAAGTTGAGGAAATGTTTCTTGAGCGTGGTGTCGACGTTTCTTATGAGACGGTTCGCGTTGGATCGCCAAGTTCGGACCCCAGATCGCTCGCAACTTGCGGCGACGACAGCCACGGCCGGGCGATGTTTGGCATCTGGACGAAGTCGTTGTGAAATGCGCCGGAGAGAAGTTCTGGCTTTGGCGTGCGGTCGATCAGCATGGCACTGTTCTTGAAGAAATCTTGCAGAAGCGACGCAACAAAAAGGCGGCCAAGCGCCTGCTGGTGGCGTTGATGAAACGCTATTGCTTTGTTCCCAAACGTATCATCACTGATAAATTGCGCTCCTACGGCGCAGCAAAGGCGGACGTGGCACCCCGCCTCGTTCATTGGTCACACAAAGGCCTCAACAATCGGGCTGAAAACAGCCACCTTCCGTTTCGAAAAAGGGAACGAACCATGCAGGGCCACCGATCAACGGGAGCATTGCAACGGTTCGTCTCCATGCACTCCGCTACCCGGAATTGCTTTTCAGTTCCATCCCGCCGCCGAGCCGCACAAACAATTCGCTACCATCGCCTCGAAGCTTTCGACGCATGGAAAATTGCGGCTTGCATCCCCTGAAAATCCGAGAACCTCAACCCATTCTCGGGATGGGAAACTTAACGTGACAACACCCTTTTATCTCCTTCGCGGCCTGCGCCGAGCGCTGTGCAAATTCCCTGACTTCCTGCGCGACGACCGCAAAGCCTTTTCCGGCGTCGCCCGCGCGCGCCGCCTCTACCCCCGCATTCAGCGCCAAAAGGTTCGTTTGAAACGCGATTTCATCTACCACGCCGATGATACTCGCGATCTGGTTCGCAGATGCTTCGATGCGCCCCATGGCGTTCACGGCGTTGGCGACTACCGTGGCGGAATGCTTGGCACTGACCGTCGCATGCGCTGCGGCTTCCCGCGCTTCCTCGGCGCGCTTGGACGAGTTTGTCAGGTTCGCGGTGATCTGGTCGAGTGCTGCAGCGGTCTCTTCGAGGGAGGCAGCCTGCTGCTCCGTCCTCTTCGAGAGGTCGTCAGCGCTCTGCGCAATCTCACGCGCACCACCATCCAGCGCGTGCGTGGTACGAGCGACCGACTCGACGGTTTTCCCGAGACGCATCACCGCCGAATTCAAATCGCTGCGAAGTGTTTCGAATTCCGCGGCGAAAGGTTCGGTGATCTGAAACGAAAGGTCGCCGTCAGCAAGACGGCGCAGGCCGTCGGCAATCCCGGAAGTCGCCTCAGCAAGGCGTACGTTGGCAGCTGCTTCCGTTTCCGCTTTCATACGGTCTCGCTCAGCTTCCGCCTGCGCGCGGTGGCGTGCTGCGGTCTCCTCCAACTGCTTCTTTTCAATGGCGCCCTTCCTGAACGTCTCGATGGCTTCGGCGATAGAACCGATCTCGTCCTTTCTTCCCGCGAAAGGTATCGCGCGATCGGTCTGGCCCGCAGCGAGGTTCGCAATGGAATCCCTTACGATCTCGATCGGCCGGGCGACACAGAAGTAAGCGAAGTAGACGATGACTCCCATTATGAGAACCGAGACGCCAATGGCGATATAGCTCGTCTGCACCGTCCAGCTGTATGATGCCTGGCTGGCAGTATAAGCATCTTGTGCGCCCTTGGTGTTGAAGTCCACGAGAGCGTCGAGGTCTTCGGCGATCCGGTCACCGACGGGTCCCAACTCGGTGCTGACAGCGTTGATGGAAGCTAAAAGGCCTCGGGATTTGAAGGATCCGGTAATGCCTGATCCAGTGACCACGTAGCCGTCGAAGACATCTATCACGCGACCGATCAACGCTTCGTCCGTAGAGGTCATCGGTAGGCTCCTGTATAAGTCAGCCTGCTTCCGGAAGTCAGCGATCGCAGCCGTAATAGCGCCGTCGGCTTTCTGCAACTGGTCCTCAGACTGGGCCATTATGTAGTTTCTGTAAGCCAGTCGAAGGTCACCGAGCGCGACGTTCATTTCCTTCGCTGACGACACGTTCGGCAGCCAGTTTGTCGCTATACTGCCAACATTGGAGTTTATGGCAGAGATCTGTCCCACCGCGAATGTCGAAAATGCTAGGAAGACGATTCCCGCGAGTATCACCAAGGATGGGAGCGCCGTCTTAATGCTGGTTCGTGCCATTGTCATCTTTCTAAGTCGGCGCGCGCTGCCCGCCGTTGTTGATGCAACGCTAAAGTCATCTCGCTTGCACACTGGGCCGCGGGAGCCCGCGGCACTGAAATCAGATACTTGATGTACCAGACGGTCAAATTGCTCATGAAGTTCCACTAGGCGGTGTGGACGGATTGCCGCAAGTTTAATTTCTGCGATTCCCAAATCCGTATTTGAATGATTCATGGGTTGCCGGTTTCAGAGGAGATCGGCGATGCTGACGAAGATGACAGAAGCGGACTGGACGGTCGCACTTGAGGTTTTCCGCGCCTCGCTTCCGCGGCGGGGCGACAAGGGTCGAGATGACCGGCTGTTTTTGGAGGCCCTGCACTATTTCTCCGTCAACAATATCACCTGGCGCGGTCTGCCGGAGCGCTATGGACATTGGAACAGTGTCTGGAAGCGCTTTTCCCGATTGAGCAAGGCGGGTGTTTTTGAGATTTTCTTCGAGCACCTTGCCAGCCTGAGCACGTCGGCCGATCTGGTTCAGATGTTCGACAGCACCGTGGTGCGCCGCATGTTTCGGTAGCAGGAGCAAAAGGGGGCAATATGGCCAAGCGCTTGGCCGCTCGCGAGGCGGCTTCTCGACCAAAATCCACCTGAAGACCGATTTCGACGGACATCCCATCGCCTTTGATCTGACCGGGGGCGAGAAAGGTGACGCTCCGCACTTTCCAATCCTGCTTGGCCTTGGCCCCGATGTAGATCCCCGCGCCGCCATGGGCGACAAGGGCTATGACAGCAAGGCTAACCGCCAGGCCGCAAGAAGGCGGGGTGCGGTTCCCGTCATTCCTTATCGTTCAACGGCAAAATCAAAGCCGACGTTCTTTCCCAAAGCGCTCTACAAAGGTCGCGCCCGCATCGAGCAAGCAATCGGAAAACTCAAGCGCTTCAAGCGCGTTGCGCTACGATGCGAGAAGACCAAACAAAATTTCTCCTCCATCGTCGCAATCGCCGCAGGCTTCATCTTGATCAAATCCGTCCACACTGCCTAAAATGCTAACGGAAACGCCCTGTCAGCGCGCTGGACCCCTTTATTCGCTTTCGGTATTAAACCTGCGCGTTAATTGTATTTTCGACATCGATAAAAGAGATGACCGGCGGCTCGTAAGGGCCGGAACGTCCCGCGCTTGTGAGGTGAGGAGAGTCCGCAACGGGATAGCAGGTCGCTGGGACTGCTGGCAGGCCACTATACATTCACGGCTGAAGTGTGAGTGGCCTCTTCGGATCGCCTCCGCGCTGGGCCATCCGACATGCAACGCCTGTACGGCTCGAAGCGCAGTCAGCGCGTCCGTGTTTGTTTGGGAGTTTCGCCAAACCGCTTTCGGTATCTTCGAGAAAAGTCCGCGTGATGCTGGAAACCCCAGGCATTTGCGATCTGCGATATGTAGCCTGGAGCGAAGCCTCGCTTGAGGGCATCGTGGACGCGGTCAAGTCGACATTCGATAATGTACTGAACCGGAGTTATGCCTTTCGATTCCCTGAAAGCGATCTGCAAACTGCGAACGCTGACCCCTGCGGCGAACGCGATCTCGGACACGGTTATCGGACTTGCTAGGTTCGCTTCTATGTAATCGAGGGCGTTTCGAAGCACTCGGTTGTTTACCTGGTCGGCGGTGGGTCTCACGGCCGCCGTTGTTGGCCAGCAGGACAGCAGGTGGAAGACGAGCAGTTCCTCGACTATCGGAAAAGACAGCGGATTATGGTCTCCGTGCTGCTGGAGGTTGTCGTGCAAGCGGAGGAGCGCGGTCCTGAAGATGCGGATCTGAGGTATGTTCACGTCGACGACGGGTACGAAGGATGCGAACGTGCTACGTTCCTCCCCGTACAGCGCCTGCATTTTCTGGAATATGCTTACGGATGCGATTGTACAGCTTATCATACTGGCGCTCCGGGAAGTTCGCTCATACTCCATATCCCGAAAAGGTATGATAACGCCCTGTCCTCGGTCGATGTTGACCTCTTCCCGACCGTCCTTACGCGCCAAGCCGCCGCTTATAGGGAATCGGATAGTCACCAGATCCGAAACAACACGCGGCCGGGCTTCGAAACCTGTCGCGGACTCCGTTTTCCAAACACAAAAATCTCGAATTTTAGTCCCGCCGAACTTGAGACGGACCGGCTCTCGACCAAGAGAAGTGAATCCAACCGGGCACAAACTGTCTGACTGTAACCTGTCGTTATCATCGTGGGTTAGGAGATCGAAACGAAACCTTGTCGGAACCGTGTTCGCAACAGAATTCAAGACAGGCATCGAAAACTCGTGATAAAATGCCGCTCACGACAGCGAGCAGATCGGAGGGATAGTAGGAAAGCGGTCTCTAGCCGTGACTTACCACTAATGCAACCATTCGTCACTAACCGCCGATCATCGAAGCTATGCATTTAACGAAATTATCATAGTGAATGCGAAAACACCTCAACAGTACGACGGGCAAACTGTGGAGCGTGTTGATGATCAACACGCAATTCCCGCCCCTTCGGACCCGGCCAACTATCCGCAGCTGTACATAGCTACGACCGAGGCCTGCGGGTTTTGCCAGACTGTAGAGCGTTCGCCACGTCAGCGAGACGGCAAGCGGCAAACCGACCTATGGCTTGAACCGAATTCCTGGCAGCCGGAACCATTCGGCTGATATGTAAGTGCGCGCCTTGCAAGCTCATACCGGTAAGTCTCATACGACGTCGACGGGTATCTAGCGACAGCGCTTCGTTCGAGAAGCTTTTGGCGGGCAGGCTACCGATTGGTCGGCGCGTGAGAAGCGATCGAGGCTGTGGCGCTCGATCAGACCGATGTTTGTATAGATTGCGAGAGTCCTATCATATTTCGGCACGTACTACGTAAAATCGAAGTATGATATTGTCTAAGGAAAGTCATTGGATCATTACAGCAAGCATTAAATCAACTCCTAGGCAGTGTGGACGGATTTGATCAAGATGAAGCCTGCGGCGATTGCGACGATGGAGGAGAAATTTTGTTTGGTCTTCTCGCATCGTAGCGCAACGCGCTTGAAGCGCTTGAGTTTTCCGATTGCTTGCTCGATGCGGGCGCGACCTTTATAGAGCGCTTTGGGAAAGAACGTCGGCTTTGATTTTGCCGTTGAACGATAAGGAATGACGGGAACCGCACCCCGCCTTCTTGCGGCCTGGCGGTTAGCCTTGCTGTCATAGCCCTTGTCGCCCATGGCGGCGCGGGGATCTACATCGGGGCCAAGGCCAAGCAGGATTGGAAAGTGCGGAGCGTCACCTTTCTCGCCCCCGGTCAGATCAAAGGCGATGGGATGTCCGTCGAAATCGGTCTTCAGGTGGATTTTGGTCGAGAAGCCGCCTCGCGAGCGGCCAAGCGCTTGGCCATATTGCCCCCTTTTGCTCCTGCTACCGAAACATGCGGCGCACCACGGTGCTGTCGAACATCTGAACCAGATCGGCCGACGTGCTCAGGCTGGCAAGGTGCTCGAAGAAAATCTCAAAAACACCCGCCTTGCTCAATCGGGAAAAGCGCTTCCAGACACTGTTCCAATGTCCATAGCGCTCCGGCAGACCGCGCCAGGTGATATTGTTGACGGAGAAATAGTGCAGGGCCTCCAAAAACAGCCGGTCATCTCGACCCTTGTCGCCCCGCCGCGGAAGCGAGGCGCGGAAAACCTCAAGTGCGACCGTCCAGTCCGCTTCTGTCATCTTCGTCAGCATCGCCGATCTCCTCTGAAACCGGCAACCCATGAATCATTCAAATACGGATTTGGGAATCGCAGAAATTAAACTTGCGGCAATCCGTCCACACCGCCTAAAACGAGTGTAATGATGGCTACCACAACGCAGTTCAACCCATTGCGGCTTGTGAACGACGCTATTAACAATGCCAATATGGCAGGTCAAACACTTACCACGGACGCCATAGCGCTGCTCTGGAAGGTCGCACAGGGAAAACTCAGCAAGGGTGACGCAGCTGAACTTTCGCGAACCCTGATAGGAACCATTATCCAGAAGCGGGAGCGGCATGAGGTCCGCGTTGTCGACAAAGAAACGGCCGCGGCACTCGACGCCAAGCAGCGACCCTGTCCGAAATACGCGGACAACTCGTCACGTTACAAGCTCCAGCGTCCTATAATAGCGCCTCCATCAAGCAATAGTCGCTCGGACGTTGTGCGTGGGCACCGTTTCAAAACGTATCTCGATCACGGCCTGAATACCAGCCGCTTGACTGAGGGACCCGGTGCCTTCGGGTCCCCATCGTGCGGATACGCTAACCCTGCGTTTATCCGAGTAGCTGCCATTCGTCTTGCGGCGCTAGGTCAATGGATTGCCAACCACGCGTTCGGGTACACGAATCCGTTAGCGTTGGCTATCGGGCAACTGCTCAACGCGGCACCTTTTTCTTAGCCGCACACCCTGCAGCTTCGGCGGTGCCACCGTAGGTCGAGTTGAGACGAAACAAAAGACAGCCGCGCCCCAATTCACGAACACCCATTCACGCGAGTTGAGTTGCCGCCGAGTGCCGTCGACGACCCGCTGCGACGGCTAGCATCAGTTCCTATCATTTTTACGAAATTAGACATACCTGACGCGAAGCGAGCCGTAGCGTTAACATTTTGTCCATCGCTTGACGATGAGATGGTTAACGGACTGGAACGGAGCAATGTCCGCCGTCTCTAATAATAACAACAGCTTGCAGAGTAAGGCGATGAGAAAACGAGTGCGTTTGAACGAGCTGCGGGTTGGAATGTGGGTCGCTGAGATAGACATGCCTCCTGGCATGTCTTCTGATCATGCCGCGCCCTTCGCAATCGCATTTCCTTCGGAGTTAGAGCGCCTTACCGATCTCAGCATTCTCAGTGTCGTCAGCGATGCGAGGAAAGGACTGGATATGGCGAGAAGTCGCGTATCGACCGTCGACCTCCAGCAGGAAATAAGCGCCAGATTGCCGAGAGAGGAGATAGCTGCAGCCGCGCGGACAATCTCTAGATTAAGGCCGCATCTCAACGCGGTTTCAGAGTCTTTTAGACAGTAAATCGCAACGAAGCCTGAAATAAAGAAGGTAATATTATCAGAATGGAACATCGGAAAATCATGCAACAGTCATACAATGACATAAACGATATCAAAAGAAGTGCCTGCCCGGGGAGAGATAAACTTATGGATAGAAATGACCGTAGTTCATTGAGAATAATGTTCTCGTCGGTATGTCTCTTCCTTCTCATGCCCCATCATACATTCGCAGGCATGAAAGAAGCCCGCGAATTCCTCTCATCCGAGATTGGCTCGCTATCGGTTCTATCTCGGGCTGATCAAGAGAACGAGATGAAGTGGTTCATCGAAGCGGCGAGGCCTTATCAAGGAATGGAAATCAACGTCGTTTCCGAGACTCTGACGACGCATAAATACGAGTCGGAAGTCCTCGCTCCGGCATTCACGGCTATCACCGGCATCCGGGTCAACCATGAGCTCACGAGCGAAGGCGACGTCGTGGACAAGCTCCAGACCCAGATGCAGTCCGGTGAAAGTTCCTACGATGCGTACGTAAACGACTCGGATCTGATCGGCACGCACTGGCGCTACCAACAGGCCCGGTCACTTACAAAGTTCATGCGCGACGAGGGCAGGGACGTCACCAATCCGGACCTGGACCTGAACGACTACATCGGCCTCAAGTTCACGTCGGCACCGGACGGCGACCTGTATCAGCTACCCGACCAGCAGTTCGCGAACCTCTACTGGTTCCGGTACGACTGGTTCAACGACCAGAAGAACAAGGCCGACTTCAAGGCGAAATACGGCTACGACCTCGGCGTTCCCGTCAACTGGTCCGCCTATGAGGACATCGCCGAGTTCTTCACCGGCCGCGAGATCGACGGCAAGAAGGTCTATGGCCACATGGACTACGGCAAGAAGGACCCGTCGCTCGGCTGGCGCTTCACCGATGCCTGGCTGTCGATGGCTGGCAATGGCGACAAGGGCCTGCCGAACGGTCTTCCGGTCGACGAGTGGGGCATCAAGGTCAACGAGAAGTCCCAGCCGGTCGGCTCCTGCGTCGCCCGCGGCGGCGACACCAACGGCCCGGCTGCAGTCTATTCCATTCAGAAGTATCTGGACTGGATGAAGGCCTACGCACCTCCAAGGGCAGGCAGCATGAACTTTTCCGAGTCCGGTCCGGTTCCGGCGCAAGGCGAGATTGCGCAGCAGATCTTCATGTACACCGCCTTCACCGCGGATATGGTCAAACCCGGCCTTCCGGTCGTGACAGGCGACGGAACCCCGAAATGGCGCTTCGCTCCTTCGCCGCATGGCGTCTACTGGAAGGACGGGATGAAGCTCGGCTATCAAGACGTCGGCTCGTGGACGCTATTGAAATCCACGCCCGTGGACCGAGCTAAAGCGGCTTGGCTTTACGCCCAATTCGTCACTTCGAAAACTGTCGACGTCAAGAAAAGCCATATGGGCCTGACCTTCATTCGCGAGTCTACGATACACGACACGAGCTTTACGAAAAGGGCCTCCAAACTCGGCGGTCTCGTCGAGTTCTACCGCTCGCCGGCCCGCGTCCAGTGGTCGCCCACCGGCACCAACGTTCCCGACTATCCGAAGCTATCTGAGTTATGGTGGCAGGCTATCGGCGACGCAGCAGCGGGGACGAAAACCCCGCAGGAGGCATTGGATTCGCTATGCGCCAACCAGGAACGTGTCCTCCAGCGCCTTGAGCGTGCCGAAATCCAGGGAGCCATCGGTCCGGTGCTGTCAGAACAGCGCGATCTCCAGTACTGGCACCAGGTCGCCGTAGCGAACGGCCACCTCGCGCCGCAGCCGAAAATCCAGAACGAAAAACAAAGCCCGGTCACCGTTGACTACGACGCGCTCGTCGACAGCTGGCGAAACTAGCGACAGGGCGACGTCAGACATTGAAATGTACCACTTTAAACCCTCCCTCAAAGGTAAATCATCATGCGACGCCCTAGTATCCTAGTCTCAGTAAGCCTCTCTCTTGTTACGATCAGCATCGTCGTCTTGGGCCTGTACGCCTTCATGGTAACGGGCATGGATCGGCTCAACGCGCGCACGGCAGACGTCGCCGACGGTTGGCTCCCGCGCAGCAAACTGTCCGCGCAAGTCAAGATCGCCTTGGACGATCTGCGGATTGTTTACGGCCAGCATGCGGTGGAAGCGAACGTCCAGCGAATGAACGAGCTGGCCAAGATATCTGCAACCCGGGAAGCCGACCTGCGTGATGCGCTGGAGGTCTATGAGAAGCGCATCTCCTCAGACGTTGAGCGCGCGGCGTTTGCGCCGATCCCTCCACTCGTGGACAGTTTCGTTCAGAAAGGCGGCTACATGCTGGAGATGTCCTCCGGCAAGTCTAAAGACCTTGCCGGATACCTTTTCGGCCACGGCATGACGACCTTGGCAAAAGACATCAACGCGTCGCTCGACAAACTGATCGCATTCAGCGAGGAGGGTGCCCACGCTTCGAAGACAGACGGCGTCAAGACGTTCAGATCAGTGCAGTTCGGAAGTCTGCTCGCACTTGGTATCGCGCTGACGATCCTGGCCGGTGTGACCGCATATGTTATCCGCGGCGTCGCGCGGCCAGTGAAACTCATCACGGGCTCAATGTCCCGTCTCGCTGGAGGGAATACTCAGGCAAGCGTGCCTTTCGCCGATCGGTCCGACGAAATCGGCTTGATGGCCGCCGCGGTCGAGGTGTTCCGCAAGGAGGCGATCGAGAAGACGGCGCTGGAAATCCAAGCGGATCGAGACCGCAAACATGCGGAAGCTTCACGCGAAAGGCTTACTCACGAGGCTGAAGCCGCCGCGATGGCGCGGCTTCAGCAAGCGATCTCCGGCATCGCCGATGGTCTCCACGCAATATCGCACGGCAATCTGCAGATGAGGCTGGGCAAGCCGCTGTCGCCGGAATTCGACAAGCTACGGCTCGACCTTAATACGGCAGCCGAGCAGCTTTCGGCCACGCTGAATACGGTGAACTCCGCGGCGCATTCCATTTTGAGCCGTTCGACCGAGATCGCAGACAGCACTGCGGCCCTGTCGAACCGTACCGAAGAGCAGGCCGCGGCGCTTGTCAAGACGACTGCCTCTATCAATCAGATCGCTTCTACCATGGGGCATTCAGTCAAGCGACTCGACGACGCACGCCTGGTCGCCAGAACCGCCAACGAAAGCGCGACGAAATCGGGCTGCATCGTGGCTGAGACCATTCAAGCGATGGAGAAGATCGAACACTCCTCTGGCCAGATTTCGAGCATCACGCAGGTCATCAACGAAATCGCGTTTCAAACGAGCCTTCTGGCACTCAACGCGGGTGTCGAAGCCGCTAGAGCGGGAGAGGCTGGAAAGGGCTTCGCCGTCGTCGCCCAGGAAGTTCGCGCGCTCGCCACGCGATCGGCCGAGGCCGCGAAGGAAATCAACGGACTCATCGAGACGTCGAGCACCCAGGTCAAAGCGGGCGTCGAACTCGTCCACAAGACCGGAGCAACCTTGGGGACGATCGTATCCCATATCTCTTCCATGAAAGAAAGCATGGAGGGTATCGCATCTGCGACAGTTGAACAGGCGACGACTCTTTCAGAGGTCACGCATGCGATCAACCAACTGGACAAATTCACGCAGCAAAACACGGCCATGGTCGAGGAAACCTCAGCCGCGAGCTTCGAGCTGGCAGCGGAAGCGAGAATACTGCAAGACCTAATGGCCGCCTTCGAGCTTCCGGATACATCCATGGCCGACAGGCCTTTCCAACAGCCGGCGCGGCAACGCGCAGCCTAATGGCGAACGTCCGGCGAACGGCGATGTTCATCGAGCAGGTTGACGTCTAAGGAAGACTTGCCCTACTGAAAAAATCACCTCCCCTAAGCAGCTAGAAGGGGTGGTGAAATCCAGATGCAGCAGATACGCTGACAGGACAAGCAACCTTCCTGTTCGCCAACGCCGTCGGTACTGTCCCTGCTGGTGCCCGGCACCTAGCTACGACGTCTGTGTCTGCTCGCTGGAACTGCCAGCCACTCGGTCAGAAGGCTCGCGCCGGTCACGTGACAACAATAGGTACGGTGACCGCTTTTGACGCCTCCGCTCGCCGTGTCGCGCGCTAGCATCGTCTTTCGACTCTGGGAAGCAATCTCTGCGATTTACCAGCCCAAAATTGCATCAGACATACCAATCTCAGCCAACAGTACAAACTAGAATTGTTAAAGCGCAAGAATTGTCGTTATTGCTCAAGATTTCTGCGTGTCTAATGGAATATTTACATCGCGTAAATATCTTTACCCAAGAATTCGCATCAGCATTAGCTGCTGCGAGCTTGCGGATGGTCCGGCCGAGCGACGGGGAGCATTTTGGGGTAAATGGGATGTTAGGATTTGGTGGCGCCGACGCAAAGGCAGTCCTTGAGGCCCTCAGCAAGTCTCAGGCCATTATCGAGTTTAAGCTCGATGGTACGATCATCACCGCAAACGAGAATTTCTGTCGGGCGCTTGGATATCAGCTGTCCGAAATCGTGGGCAAGCACCACAAGATCTTCGTCGATCCGACCGAAGTCAACAGCTCCGATTACATCGATTTTTGGGCAAGGCTGGGACGCGGCGAATTTGACCGTCGCCAGTACAAGCGTATCGGCAAAGGCGGCATGGAAGTCTGGATCGAGGCTTCCTACAATCCGGTGTCGAGGGGCGGCAGGCCCTATAAGGTCGTCAAATTCGCGACAGATATCACCGAACAAAAACTTAAAGCCGCCGAAGATAGTAGAAAGCTCGACGCGATCTCCAGGGCTCAGGCCGTCATCGAGTTCACGCCCGGCGGGGACATCCTGACGGCAAACGAGAACTTCCTTCAGACCCTTGGCTATCAACTCTCTGAGGTTCAGGGCAAGCATCATTCCATGTTCTGCGAGCCGGGCTACACGAGGAGCGAGGATTACCGCCGCTTCTGGGCAAGGCTCGCCGGCGGCGAATTCGTTGCAGATGAGTTCATGCGTCTCGGCAAGGGGGGCAAGCGCGTCCACATCCAGGCGTCCTACAACCCGATCTTCGACATGAATGGCAAAGTGTTCAAGGTGGTCAAGTTTGCGACCGACGTGTCTGAGCGTGTCAACAGCGTCGAGCAACTGGCCAGCGCACTCCAGGCTATGGCTGGCGGTGACCTGACGCAGGAACTCCGCTCACCCTTCATGCCCGCCTTGGAAAGACTGCGCAGCGACTTCAACGAAACGTCTTCGAAGCTCCGCACGACGCTGCAAACTGTCCGACATCAGCGCCCATGAGACAGAACTGGCTTAATTGAGAAGAGAGGATTTTCGGCTCATCGTAGCTCATTCAAAGGAAGCGAAGATGAGACAAAAATCCGGGCCGCAGACATCGACGACCGAGAAGACGATCAAGGACATCCGCCGCGCCACGCGCAAGCACCATTCGTCGGAAGAGAAAATTCGCATCGTGCTGGAAGGCCTTCGTGGCGAGGACAGCATTGCCGCAATCTGCCGACGTGAAGGGATTGCCGAGAGCCTGTATTATAGCTGGTCCAAGGAATTCCTCGAAGCTGGCAAGAAGCGGCTTGCGGGCGACACCGCCCGTTCGGCAACCACTGACGAGGTGAAAGCACTGCGCCGTGAAAGCCGCGACCTGAAGGAGGCTCTGGCCGACCTCACCCTGGAAAACCGCCTGCTTAAAAAAAGCATGATCGGGGATGGGGGCGGCGACGAATGAGATATCCCGCCACCGAGAAGCTTGAGATTATCCGGCTCGTGGAAGAATCCCACCTGCCTGCCAAGCAGACCCTCGACAAGCTCGGCATTCCTCGGCCGACCTTCTACCGCTGGTATGATCGTTTCCTGACCTACGGCGTCGAGGGGCTGGAAGACCGGACATCCGCCCCGTCACGGGTATGGAACCGTCTTCCCGACGATGTCAGGGACCGTATCATCGAAATGGCGCTGGATCATGCCGAGTTGTCGCCGCGCGAACTGGCCGTGAAGTTCACCGACACGGAAAGCTATTTCGTATCAGAGGCTTCGGTCTACCGCCTGCTCAAGGCCCACGATCTGATAACGTCGCCCACCTATATCGTCATCAAGGCCAACGACGAGTTCAAGGACAAGACCACGCGCCCGAACGAGATGTGGCAAACTGACTTCACCTATCTGAAGGTCATGGTTGGGGATGGTTCTACCTGTCGACCATCCTCGACGACTTCTCGCGCTACATCATCGCCTGGAAGCTGTGCACCAGCATGAAAGTCGAGGATGTTACCGACACGCTCGACTTGGCGCTTGCGGCATCAGGATGCGACAAGGTCAAGGTCGAACACCGGCCGCGCCTGCTGTCCGACAACGGCCCGTGTTACGTTGCTTCCGATCTCGGTGAATGGCTGGAGAAATACAAGATCGGGCAGGTCCACGGCGCTCCCGGCCATCCGCAAACGCAGGGCAAGATCGAACGCTGGCACCAGACGCTGAAGAACCGCATCCTGCTCGAAAACTACTTCTTCCAGGAGGACCTCGAAGCTCAGGTCGCGGCTTTTGTCGAGCACTAGAACCATCGGCGCTATCACGAAAGCCTCGACAATCTTACCCCAGCCGACGTCTACTCCGGGCGCGGCCAGACCATACTGCTCGAACGCGAAAAGATCAAAAGAGACACCATCAGACAACGCCGCTTGAACCACCAAAAGAAAGCAGCTTAAATCAACGCGCAAACCGAGCCGGAAACTCCATTCTTCCAAAGCCGAGGAAGTCTCAAATCATTCGACGACGGACACCCGCTGCGTAATCATTGGAGGCTTGTTCGGAGGTGAGGCTGAAACACATGGATCCTCGCATGAGCCAAAAACCCTATCTGACCATTTCTGGTTACAATCCGGCCGCCTTGGTGAGATTGGCGCTGAAGCCATGGCGTTCCGCCACCTCTTTTACAACTACGCTCGGCCGCAGACCCTCTCACACGATACGAGCTTTGAACGAATCCGGCCATTTGCGATGCGCCGAGTGTCAAGCCGACCATCAACAAGCCGGGTCGCAAGATCTACCGGCACGATCGTTCCGCACTGGCGGCGCCAGATCGTTCGAGGGAACGGAGTGGTTCCCTTGGGCTGCGGCAGGCCAGTTAGCACCAGTGATGCGACAATCCGCCGAATTCATGCGACGGGTTTAGTGAGCACCTGTTGCACGGCGCGAGCAAGGTGATCGCGCTCGTAAGGTTTTTGGATAATGACCTCGCTCCCCTTACGCCCTGCGATCGCCAACTCATCGCCATAGCCCGTCGCGAAAATGAAAGGCGTGCCGGCTTCCCCAAGCTTCGTCGCGAGATCGAAACTCGTTCCGCGACCGACGTTGATGTCCAGCATCGCGAACTGAAAGCTATGTTTTGCGAGTAGCTGCTCAGCTTCGGTAATCGTCGAGGCGAGGGCCACGTGAACGGCGCCCAGTTCGTGCAGCATGTCCTCTGCCTCTAGCGCAATTAGCATATTGTCCTCGACCAGCAGGACATGCGTTCCTTGAAGGAGTCGGGCAGGAGTAACGTCGGTCTTCTTGGTGGCGTCATTGTTGAATGTGGTCGGAGCGGGTGTCTCGTCCTCGTCCGCGATGAAGACATAATGATGCGGGATGAAGAAATCGGCTTCAAGTCCTGCCAACAGGAAGCGGAGCTCCGCTGTGCCCTGTAGATCGAACGGGATTGTTCGTTCGACAATGACAGATCCGAAGCCGCGACGTGTCGGGGCAACCACGGCCGGGCCGCCGATTTCCTTCCACTTGATATAGACGCCTTCGCCATCGACTGCTTCGACGGTCACCTCTACACGACCTGCGGCGGAAAGCGCTCCATGCTTGCAACTGTTGGTGACGAGTTCGTGCACGACCAGTGCTACGGTGGAGATCGCCTGCGCCTGGAGCAGAACATTAGGGCCCTTCAAGCTGAGGCGGCCCCTCGCATTGTCATGTGCAGCAATTTCATCCTCGAACAGCCCGGCCAGCGGAGCAGGGCCCCAGCTCTGACGCGTAATCCTGTCATGCGCTCTCGCCAGCGCCTGTACCCGGCCACTGAGCGAGTCGACATAGCTGGTGACATCGACGGCAGCTTGGCTCGTCTTTGTCACCAGGCTGCGGATCAGAGCGAGGATGTTGCGAACGCGGTGATTGAGCTCTGCGATGAGCACCTCCTGACGTTCGGATGCACGCCTTCGCTCGTCGCTGGCACCGTCCGAATAGCGCAAGATGACTTCGATCAGTGCCTGTCTGATCGCTTCACCGATGCGCTGGTCGCGGTCGCAAAAGCGGGGAGCCCTGCCACGGACCAGTCGGGCGAATGCCGCAAAGCTCTTGCGGGGAGACATACGCTCACCATCGGTGCTGGCTTCCAAGAGCTTTGCGGGATCGCCGCCCCACCTGATCTCGCTGATGCGCTCTCGGCGAAACAACAAAATATAGTCGCGTGGGACACGTGAGATAGGGATCGACATCATGCCGGCGGCGCGATCAGCCGTTGCGCTGCACGGCGCATGCACGGAAGCCAGGTCGTCGGTCGTGAAGACCCGGCTCGGCGATGCTGCGTTCAGATGATGCGCGAGCGCGATGACATTCTCTTCAGACGGCGTGGAGCCGTGAAGATGGGCTTTACCGCTACGATAAATGGCGACACCATCGCAATCCACCATGTCGCGCGTCATGTCCTGCAGCCATTGCGCGTTTTCCATCAAAGTCTCGTCGCCGGCGATCATGGTGATGACGCGATCAGCTAAAGCCCGTGCGCGTTGCTCATGCTCTTCACTTCCGCGCCGCAGGCGGCTCTCGAGCATCATCGAATACATCGCGCCGAACAGCTCGGAAGCGGTCCGCATGATAAAGCTTGGCAGGCGCGGCCCATTCGCGTGGCATGCGATAAGACCCCAAAGCTTTTCCTCGACGACGATCGAGATCGATAGCGAGGCACCGATCCCCATGTTGCGCAGATATTCGATGTGTACTGGCGACACGGCGCGGGTGATCGACATCGATAAGTCGAGCGGTGGCGTTACAGCATCAGCGGGAGGTAGGAGCGGTACCGTTGGCGCCGTGACGTCCGCTATAATGCGGAATGGGTTGCGCAGGTAAAGTTCGCGAGCCTGACGCGGGATGTCAGATGCGGGATAATGGAGACCGAGAAAGCTTTCCATTCCAGCGCGTGCCGATTCCGCGATGACTTCGCCATGGCCCTCGGTGTCGAACTGATAGATCATGACGCGATCAAAGCCTGTGATCGCCAGCACCTGTCGAGCCGTATCATGGTGAAACTTAGCGATCGTTGGTGATTTAAGGAGACGTGCAGCCATCGCACGAACCATCGAGGCCGCCTCCACCCGTTCGGCCTTCTGTGTCCGTTCGCCTTCGATGATCAGCAGGTCGCCCTGGAAGTGGATCGAGAGATCGACGTTGGGCAATCCCTGCACCAGCTTCAAGTCGAAAATCCGCTCACCTGTCGTTGACGCCAGGATCGCCATCCGGTTGCGAATGTCGTGGAGCGCGATCTCACTGATCCATCGGTCGAAGCGAGTGCCGAGCAGTTCCTGGGGTTTAACTTTAAAGAACTTCTCGCAATTTTCGGATGCGCGAACAATCGTCCAGTCGTTCGACATTGCGATGAGGAACGCAAAGTTCTGGATCTCATCGAGTCGCGTGATCGGTTCCCGGTCGCAGACAGTCAGGTTCGCATCGGTGTAGTCATTGCCCATTGGTTGGCCCCCGCCATCTATTTTAACGTCGCAGACGATATTTCAGCGGAGAGGTACCCATTACCTCATGAAACGCCCTTCGAAACTGTGGTGTGCCCTTGTACCCGACTGCCCCCGCAATCGCGTCGATAGGGAGTTCAACCTGTTCCAGTAGTTTGACAGCTCGCGAGATGCGCCGCCTTTGGACGAACGCATGGGGATTTTCCCCGGTTGTCGCCTTGAAGGCACGAGAGAAATGAAAACGGCTAAGCCCGGCGACGGCGGCCAGCTCAGCCAATCCTATGGTTTCGTGAAGATGCCCCTCCACAAAATCCGTCACCGAGGCGATCTGTCGGTCGGACAGGCGCCCCTGCCTATCGGCCATGACGCCAAAGACTTCGAGCGACGCCACCAGGCACACGCTCTCGGCATGAAGTTCATCGACTTGAGGCGCCCTTACGAGCGCTGCGAGTTTTTTGAGCGTCGCGCGCAGTTGCGGATCGCGCGAATAGGCGAACGGCGGTAGATCGCGTCTGGCATATCGGCTCCCGAGATCTTGGTGGATCACCTCAGGATCGAAATACATCGCCACAAAACTGTTGACCCGTGGTTTAGGCTTACTCCAGCCTTCAATGCCGCAGCCCTTGGGCACGAACGTGATCGTGTCACGTAAATCCCGCACATGAAGCCTCGGCAGGCTGTCTACGCGAAGCTCGCCGTCCGTAAGGGCGATGTCGTGCAGTGCCAGATAATGGCTATCACCACGGCTTCTAAATTCGTACGGTTCCGCGCTGCCCAGCTCCACATACTCGACTGAAAATCCATGGGAATGGTGCGCCCGTCGTGAGACGGGTGCCAAGTCCGGTTCCGCAAAATCAATTTTGAGCGCGCGAGGAGAGGTCATGAGCCTGTTTAGCACGATATTTGCTAATGAAAAACAATTTTTGCGCGAAAGTTTTGCGATTATAACTAAGCTTTCTTGGGAAAACACCTACGTCGGTGACGAGGTTGAACCGCCTATTGTTGAACGGACGCTGCAACGGTCCAGGTATCTGTCTGCTGACCCGTCATACAAATTTCCTTCAGCGACTTCCTGCAGCGGTGATCCTCCACCCGCCTCGGCAGTGACTTCTGAACAGGGGCGCTATGGGCTGCTTTCTGCGTGGGAAGTCCCTACAGCTGACTGTCCGCTCCCGGCCCCATTTACGACATTCCGCCAAGACATTCATATTCTGTGTGAAGTTGCGTTCAGCACAGAAAAGTCCCTTGACGCTCAACCATACTGTTGCCTACCCGCACTTATATTACTATCAGTCACTTAAGGTTTTTGAGCTTCATAGATAAGAGCGGGTCCGAGGTTCAACCCGCTCAAGGCAAAGACGGCTGCTGCGGAGATCGTTTCCGCATCTACATGGACAATGTGGATCAGCTCTTTATCTGACGGGCTATGTAGCTTCCCAAACCTGATCCAGGATTTTTGCCGCAAGTGCCGCCTTCTCCTGCTGACGGCGTCCGGTGTGTCCTAGAAGGCATGGCTGGCGTGCTCCCGTGACCCGGTCTGCTTGAGGATATGCGTTGCCAGAATATCCCGAAAGTTGTGCGGCCCTTGTGGCAGCAAACTCTTGATGGCTCCGCGCCCCGTACTGGGGTTGTCGACGCCATAGCGTTGGATCACAGGTCGGAGCAATAGATGGAGGGGGACGCTGCCGCGAAGGGCAGGGGTGTCTAAAAGGGCACAAGCCAAAGTTCGATGCAGCCGAAATTCGCCGCTTGCGAGACGAAGGAGCCGGACCGACTAGAACCGCCAGCAGCTCGGGATCCGCGCGAGCGCTGCGCCTCCATGTGGTCGGTAAACGTGAATCGCCAAACCGTCCGCAAAATCAGCCCATTTATTCAAAATTGACGAATGTAAAATATAGTTCCGGCCAAACGACTTATTTATGCTTTGGAGAAAGTAATGAGCGATCACACAGTTAGGCGGCCATTATGGATTCAGATTACTGGTTACGGGTTTGCCGCGGTTATGTTTGCCAGTGCTGCAATCGGCGGCCTTGCCTGGCACGCGCAATCGACGATGAACGACACTGCGGTAAAAAGCAAAACCGCAAGCGACCTCGCCGTCATCCAGGCCGAAATGGCCGCCATTTCGAGATCGGCAGCAGCGCTTGCCTCCTCCGTCGCCAATGATCCCGGTACGGTACAAATGATCGCAAACGGCGACCGCGAGGGTCTGCTGACCAAATACCAGCCCGGCATGGCGGCGGTTGCCAAGGAAGGCGCTTTGCAAACCTTCACTTTCCTTGACGTGACCGGAACGGTCGTGGCCCGGTCGCATTCGCCTGCGAAATTCGGCGACATGATTATCGGCAGACGGCAGACGGTGGCTTCGGCGATAAACACCGGTAAACTCTCCGCTGGCATCGAACAAGGTCGCACGGCCATCAATACCAGCGCTACAGCGCCCGTGATCCGGGACGGCAAGGTCATCGGTGCGATCGACGTGGGCACAGAACTCAGCAACGCCTTCTTCGGCCCAATTGCCGACCGCCTCGGCGCGGAAATTGCCGTGGACGTGCTGGTAGAAGGCAAGGTGCAAACCCAGGCTTCGACGCAGGGGGACAAGAGCATTCTTGCGGAAGAGCAGATCAGGGCGGCCCTCGATGGCAAGCCGGTGACGGCGGGCGTTACACTCGACGGCCGCGACATGATCATCAACGCTATTCCCTTCAACAATTTTGGCGGCGCCAAGCTCGGCGTCATTGAACTTGCCACCGATGCAACGACGATTCTTGCCGATGGTCGTCAGTCGACGCTGAACTCGATTGGCGCTTCCGTTCTGGTGTCGCTGCTCTCGCTGTTCGGTTTCCTATTCTTCGCCCGTGCGCTGGGTGGAGCGATTTCCCGGCTGACCGGGACGATGACACGGCTCGCCACGGGCGATCTGTCGGCCAGTGTCGAAGGCGGTCGTCGCCCCGACGAAATTGGCGCAATGGCCCGCGCGGTCGACGTGTTCAAGGAAAACAGCTTAAAGGCGCGCGAGCTGGAGCGGCAGGCGGAAGAAAACCGCAGCCTCAGCGAGGAACAGCGTCAGCGCAGCGCCGAACAAGAGCGCAGCCGTTCGCAGGCCATGGCGGAAGCGACCAGCGGCCTTGCTACCGGCCTGAAGCATCTGTCCGAGGGCGACCTGGCATACCAGCTCGACCGTGCATTCGTGGCCGACTTCGAACCGCTGCGCGCCGACTTCAATGCCGCCGTCAGCCAGTTGCGCGGCACGCTCATTTCGTTTGCGCAGGCCACCAGCTCGATCGACAGCGGCTCGCGTGAAGTCAGTCAGAGTGCCGACGATCTGGCCAAGCGGACAGAACAGCAGGCCGCCTCACTGGAGGAGACAGCCGCCGCCCTCGACCAGATCACTGTCAATGTCGCGAGCTCCTCCAAGCGAACCGAAGATGCCCGTACCGTCGCCATCCAGGCCAATGAAAGCGCCCGCCATTCTGGTGCTGTCGTTGCCAATGCCGTCGACGCGATGGGCCGCATTGAGCAGTCGTCGGGCCAGATCTCGAACATCATCGGCGTTATCGACGACATCGCCTTTCAGACCAATCTTCTGGCGCTGAACGCCGGCGTCGAGGCAGCCCGGGCCGGCGAAGCAGGCAAGGGTTTTGCTGTCGTCGCCCAAGAGGTGCGCGAACTTGCCCAGCGTTCCGCCAAAGCCGCCAAGGAGATCAAGGACCTGATCGGCAAGTCATCGGTGGAAGTCGGGACCGGAGTCAAGCTGGTTAGCGAAACCGGCGACGCGCTGCGCAAGATCGAGACCTATATCGTCACCATCAACCAGCACATGGATGCGATCGCCACATCCTCGCGCGAGCAGTCGGTCGGCCTGGCGGAGGTCAACACGGCCGTCAACCAGATGGACCAGGTGACGCAGCAGAATGCCGCGATGGTGGAAGAAGCCAATGCGGCCGGCGCTACGCTTGCCAACGAAGCCGGCCGCCTGCGCGAACTGATCAGCCAGTTCCAGCTCGGCCATGAACACGCGGTTTCGCGGCAGGACCCCGCGCCGCGCCGGGCAGCCCCGGTTACGGCAGTTTCCGGTCGCCCGTGGGCGTCGGCTTCAGCACCCTCGGTGCCGGCAGACTCGCCGGCACGCGGCATGGTCAGCAAGATCGCAAAGGCATTTGGCGGCGGGCAAAGCCGTGTTGCAGCAGCGCCATCGACGGACAGCTGGGAAGAGTTCTGATCGCTCCGACGATCCGGCTTTGACTTCCAGAAGCGGGGATGCTCAGGCATCTCCGCATTTTTGATACGCCGTCATGCCTCGAAGAAATGCAGTCTTTTGATCGGAACTCTTCCAAGACTGAGCCACAGTGCCGCTGATCTACCACTGAAGGCAGTGGTTTTCGTGCGGCCAAGCGCCCGTGCTGGCGATGCGGTGGGCGGCTCGTGTTTAAAACGGCGTCAACGGAGGGACTACGTCTGGAACGCTGTCCCTGGCCGACTTTATACTGCGAAAGCAGTTCGTTTAAAGACGCCACTCCTTTGCTAGTCACCCGAATCTGAAGTTCGGCTCATTGTTTTTTGGCAGAATCGCTTGACGGAGGCGAGGATTTGGCCGGCGGATTTCACCCATCTGTATGGCTTGGGATTCTCGTTGTGCGTTGCGATAAACGCGTCGATGTCGGCTTCCAGTTCGGCGGTGGAACGATGACACCGCGTTGCAATTGCTTGCGCATCAGCTCTGCAAACCACCGCTCGACTTGATTGATCCAGGAGGCTGACGTTGGCGTGAAGTGAACATGCCAATGCGGGCGGCGTGCGAGCCAGGCCTTGATCCTCGGCGTCTTGTGGGTCGCATAGTTGTCCATCACCAAATGCACGTCCGGCCCCTTGGGCATCTCGGCGTCAATCCGCTTCAAGAAGTCGAGAAATTCGGTCGCCCTGTGACGTTTGTAGCACTGGCCGATTACCGCGCCAGTCGCAACGTCGAGCGCGGCGAACAGGGATGTCGTGCCGTTGCGGACATAGGTATGGGTGCGCCGCTCGGCGATGCCCGGCGCCATGGGCAGAACCGGCTGCTCGCGATCCAGTGCCTGGATTTGCGATTTCTCATCCACGCATAGCACGACTGCCCGATCAGGTGGCGACATGTAAAGGCCGACTATGTCTTGCACCTTATCAACGAACAGGGGATCGGAAGACAGCTTGAATGTCTCCGAACGATGCGGCTGCAAACCAAACGCGGTCCATATCCGACGGATGGTGGTGTGCGACAGCCCGCGGTCGGCTGCCATCAAACGGATAGACCAGTGCGTGGCATCCTTCGGGGTGGTGTTCAATGTCCGTTCGACGACCTCAGCTACCTGGGCGTCAGAGACGGTTCGTGGCCGACCTGCGCGATATTCGTCGGTCAGCCCGTCAATGCCACCCTGCACGAACCTGCGGCGCCACTTGCCAACCGTGTGCTCGTGGACGCCAAGGCGTTCGGCAACATCTTTGCTCTGCAAGCCCTGCGCGCACAGCAAAACTATCCGGCATCGATCCGACAGCGAGCGCGGCGCCTTGTGCCGACGCACCTGAGACTCAAGAAAATTTCTATCCTCGTCGCTCAGAGCGACAAAGCCCGCTTGCCTGCCGACCATCAATCAAACTCCCGCTGTTACAACAGAAGCAAAATAAAATGATGCCTACTTTAGTTCCACGTTACTCTGTTATTCGTGGACTCGTCGCCGAAGGCGTGTCCATCAAGGAGATCGCGCGCAGAACCGGGCACAGCCGAAAGCTGGTCCGCAGTGTCGTCCGTGGTCAGCGGACCGACATCTTTCGGGTGCGGCAAACCTCTCTCGAACCGCAGTTGCCTTGGCTGGAAGCGCAATGGGACGCCGGATTGCGAAACGGCGCTGAACTGTGGCGGCAGCTTCGGCTGGTTGGTTTCGGTGGAGGTCTCCGCGTTGTTACAGAATGGGCAACACGACGAAGGCGAGCCGAAAAAGCCGAAAACGGGCTCGGCCACGCGCCCGCAGCACGCACCGTCGTCCGCCTGATGACCCTTGAACGCAACAATTTGACCAAGGCTCAGACGATGACGGTCGCTGCGATCGAGGAGCGACTACCAGACCTTGTCGAGGCCAGAGATGTCGTGGAGAGCTTCCACGAAATGCTGCGGCGCAAGTCTAAAGATGATCTGGACACGTGGATCGACCGCGCCGCAACAAGCTTGGTCGCGTCATTTGCCAACGGCGTTATCCGCGACAGAGCAGCGGTTCAGAATGCAATCACTTCAATTTGGTTGAACGGCCAGACAGAGGGCCAAATCAACAAGCTAAAACTCATCAAGCGCCAGATGTACGGGCGCGGGAAACTCGATTTGCTTGAGGCACGTATCGTCGGAGCGTATCCATCCGAGCAGAACCGCGGGATTTTGCTCGCCGCGCGTGATAATGTGGGTCCATGGAGATTGATGAGGACAAGATCGATGACGCGGTTTTGGCACTGCTATGGCTGACGCTGCATAACGAGGGTTGTGCGTGGAAAGGCTTCGACTGGGCAACGACGGATCGACTTCATAAGAAGGGCATGATCGGCGACCCGGTTAACACGTCAAAGTCGTTGATCCTGACCGATGAAGGCTTGGAGCGTTCGGAGGCGTTGTTCCGAGAGTTGTTCACCCGACCGGCGCTATAGCTATCCCTTTGCGCAACTTCCATTGCCAAGGCAGCAGTTCGTGCAGGCGGGTGACGGGGAGATCGGCGATGCGGGTGAACACATCGGCAAGCCATGCCTTTGGGTCGACATCATTAAGACGGCAGGTTGTGATGAGTGTGAGCATGACGGCAGTGCGCTCGGCCCCACGCTGGGACCCGGCGAAGGTCCAGTTGCGGCGTCCCAATGCAATACCTCTTAAAGCGCGCTCGGCGGCATTATTTGTGAGGCAAATTCGGCCGTCTTCCAGGAATAGCGCAAAGCCGTCCCAGCGCTTGAGCATATAGTCCATGGCTTTGACGAGGTCGGATGATCTGCTGAGCGTGGCGCGCTCGCGTTGCAGCCACGCATGCATGTCGTCGAACAGCGGCCTGCTTTTGTGCTGTCGCACCGCCAATCGCTCTTCAGCGCTCAGCCCATTGATCTGCCGCTCGATGTCAAACAGCGCGTCGAAGCGTTTGACGGCCTCAAGCGCGATCGGGGAGATCGGCCTGCCATTGCGCTTGCTGTCGCGCGCACTTTTTTCGAGATCGGCCAACTCAAAGAATTTTTCGTCGTGCATGCGCATGGCAAAAAGCAAACGTGATCGGCACGTCTTTCTGTGCGGCAATCGATATCGGCTCGAACCCGTTGTAACAATCCGTCTGCAGAATGCCGCCATATCTGGCCAGATGTCTTTGCGGATGCTCGCCTCGGCGGTTGCTCGAGGCGTAATAAACCGCAGCCGGGGGTGCATCCCCCTTGAAGGGCAGATCATCACGCACATAGGTCCAAATGCGCCCAGTTGTGCATTTGCTTTTGCCCCAGATGGGAATGGTGGTGTCGTCACCGTGGAGGCGCTCAGCCGCAAAGACCTGGGCCTCGATGAGATCGAACAGTGGCATGAGAGCCGATGTTCCAAGCCCGACCTGATCGCCAAGCGTTGAGGTCGACAGATCGATCCCCTCGCATTTGAACCGGGTACTCTGCCGATTGAGCGGGCTATGCATGCCGAACTTGTCGAACAGGATCGTCGCCAGCAGTTGGGGTCCTATGAAGCCACGCGGGGTGGCATGGAAAGGGGCTGGCGACTGGCTGATGGCCTCACAGTCACGGCAGGTGAACTTCTCGCGCACCGTCTCGATGACCTTGAAGCGGCGCGGAATTTCTTCCAGCGTCTCGGTAACGTCCTCACCCAGTTTCGACAGGCGCGACCCGCCGCAACACGCGCAGGTGCTCGGAGGGGCAATGACCACGCGCTCGCGCTCGACATCGTCCGGCCAAGGCTTGCGAACTGGACGCTTGCGCACAAACGGACGCACGTTTGCCGTTTTGGCCGCCGCTGCCTGCGCTGCAACTTCATCTTCGCTCGCTGCCGTCACCAGCTCTTCGAGCTGCAATTCCAACTGATCAATCAGCCGCGCTGAGCGTTCACTGCTCTGGCCGTGTAGTTCGCGCTTGAGCTTGTCGATCCGCAATTCAAGACTGGCGATCCGCGCATCGCGATCAGATAGCATGGCTTGCGCATTGGCAGCCTCCGCGACTGCAATGTTCCGCTCGTTGACGACGACATCGTGATTGGCCAGTAGCGCCAAATAGGCGCTGGCAAGGTCTTCGGGAAGAGCGTCAGGTTTCAAAGCCATGACACTATTCGATCAGATTTTCCCTGCATTTTCAATTGAATATTGCTATCCAACCTTTGTTGGACGCCATGTTTGTTGCGGATTTCGCCAGTCAATCCCAGACAGCAGATAAGACAGTTGCGCAGGCGAGATCGCCACCGCGCCACCGTCCGCAGAAGGCCAGATGAACTTGCCCCGCTCAAGCCTTTTTGTGAACAGGCAACTGCCCTGGCCATCATGCCAGATCAACTTGATCAGGTCGCCGCGCCGACCCCTGAAGCAAAACAAATGTCCACTGAGCGGTTCATGCTTCAGCACCTCCTGCACCCGAAGCGCTAACGATGGAAATCCACACCGCATGTCCGTATAACCTGTCGCTATCCAGACACGCACATCCTGGCCAGACGGAAGCGCGATCATTGTTGCCGCCGCAAAACATCAAGCACGCGCTCCAGCGTGTCGGAGGCAAAATCATTGCAAACCCGAACCCGGTGCAGCGGTCCAACCTGAATTTCGATCGCTCCCGAAATCGAAGATGTCACTGACCCACGCTCAGGGCAAGACAGAGCTTCCGCCTGTTCTTGGCCTGCATGTTCCTGGACCGACGCTTGCTCACCATCAGCTGCTGCCCAAATCTGCACGGGCAGAAATTCCGGTGACGTTGCAACCTCCTGAGATGAGAGCCGCGAAACCTTCAGAGCCTTGCGCCACTGATAAATCTGAGATGGGTCCAGATCGTATCCCCGCGCCACCGATGCCACCGTCGCGCCAGCCTCAAGCGTTGCCAGAACAATCTCTTCTTTTAACGCCGCAGGCCAGTGTCGGGTGCCTGCCGCCTTACGCGGTAAATCGATCCTGTGAGAACTCACGTGACGCTCCTTGTCTCTCGCTGTTAATCGCGACAAACAGAATCTTCACCTTCACTCATAACCACAAGACGGCCTTCCTCGGATACGTACGTCGGAGCAACGTGATGTCATCGAGATAGCGTCAGACCCCCGTTACTAAGCCGATTGACATACTGCGCGAAGACCAGCGACTGGACCGAAACGCGATACGACATGGTCGACGCCTTGAAGGGCGGTCTTACGTCGAGAGATTGCGATAAAATAGGCTGACAATCTTACGGCGGAGCTAAAGAAACACCTGGTGACTGGTAGCGGCCGCGTCCGTTGGAGCGACAACTCGATCTCGATCGATAGCGGGTATCAATAGGGTTTGTTACGCTCCACCCGAAGGCAAATTCGGATGATCACAATTCGATAGCCTTCGGTAGGTTGAGAACGAATGCACTCCCACGGCCAGGTCCGTCGCTCTGCACGGTGATGCTGCCCTCGTGAAGCTCTACAAGCTGCTTTACGAGTGCAAGCCCGATTCCGAGCCCTCCATGAGAATGTTCCCGGTGACCATCGACCTGAGCGAACATGGCGAAGATGGTCGTTGAAGCCTCCTGCGTCAGTCCAAGACCATTGTCCGAAACAGTTAGGCGGAAAGACTCGACGTCTTCTACGAGCTCGACGTAGATCTGACCGCCATCCGGCGTGTACTTGGCTGCGTTGTTCAAAAGATTAGCAAGGCATTGTGTAATTCGGACATTGTCTGCCATGGCGTCGCATGACCGCTCGGGAAGTTTAACGACTAGATTGTGGCCCTTCGCATCGATCGCTGGCCGGGTCATGTCGACAGCGGATTCGACTGCGTCCCGCAGGTCGAAGAAGGCCTTGCGAAGGACGATTTTGCCCTGCGTAATTCGCGATACATCTAGGAGATCATCCACCAGATGGCTGAGGTGAGTGATCTGCTCTTGCATCAGCTTTCCGATCTTTGCGGTCTGTTCTTCACCGTTAACTTTCTTCAGGAGCGAAAGGCCGCCTTGCAGAGCGGCGAGCGGGTTGCGGAGTTCATGAGCAAGTACGGCAAGGAACTGATCCTTGCGCTTGTCGGCAAGCTGTAGAGCCTGAGCCTGGGATTGCAGTAGATCCCGCTGCTCGGCGAGCGTCTGGCGCTGGCGGTAGACTTCCAGAAAAACATCCGCCTTGCTGCGAAGGATATGGGCTTCGATCGGCTTCTGGATGAAGTCGACGGCGCCGACCTCATAGCCTTGAAAGCGCCGCTCGGAGCTGTGCGCGCCGGCTGTAACGAAGATGATCGGTATGCGTTTGGTCCGCTCGTTGCCACGCATCAGTTCGGCAAGCTCGAAACCATTCAGGCCCGGCATCTGAACGTCGATCAGCGCCAGTGCAAAATCATGGTGCAGGCATAGCTCGAGCGCCTCGTCGCCCGACCTTGCCTTGACGAGTTCGAGATCAGGACGCCGGAGGAGCGCCTCAAGAGAGAGAAGGTTCTCGGGGAGATCGTCGACGAGCAGGAATTTGACCGGCGTGTTCATCAAGCGATACCTAGAAGATATGACGAAATATTTTGAAGAGAGAGGACGCGGGCTTGAGGGCACGCGGCAATAGCGGCCTCCGGCATCGCGCGTGCGTAAGCGCCAAGCGGTTGCTGGACGATCACGCCGCCGCCGGCCTTGGCTACTGCGGACAGCCCTTTCGCCCCATCGCTATTAGCACCCGTCAGAACAACGGCCAGAAGACCGTCACCCCACGCCTCGGCGGCGCTTTCAAACGCTACGTCGATTGACGGACGGGAAAACATCACTTCCTCGTCAGACGACAGCGCGATGGTCGCCCTGTCTTCGATCAACATGTGGTAATTAGGAGGGGCGAAGTATATTACTCCCGGTTCGATCGGTTCTTTGTCCTCGACCTCCACCGCTCGCAACTGGCACTTCGCATTGAAGATTTCGGCAAGTACGCTGCGTTTGTGAGGTGGCACGTGGACGACCACGAAAACCGGATATGGATACCCGGACGGAAGCGAGGGAAGGATTACGGACAGCGCTTCAAGCGCGCCAGCCGAAGCTCCGATAATGACAGCGCCGTGAGAGGTGTCGGTCATGCGCCGGTCCTCCTGTAGATCTTTTCCTCGCGCACGAAGTCCTGGAAAGCGTCCTCATGACGAGAAAACCGCAACGTCTCCTTGGAGCCCAGCCCGAGGAAACCGTTGCGCGGCAGCGCGTCCCTAAACAGCGAAACCGCGCGATCCTGGAGATCACGATCGAAATAAATCATGACGTTGCGGCAGGAGACAAATTGCATCTCGCCGAACACCTGGTCGGTGACGAGACTATGATCGGAGAAAACCACATTGCGTTTCAGGCTCTTGTCAAAGACACAGCGATTGTAACCAGATTGATAGTAGTCCGACAGGGATGTCTTACCTCCTGCCTGCTGATGGTTCTCAGTAAACAGGCGTAGCCGGTCCAGCTCGTAGACGCCGGCCTCCGCCTGGGCCAGTGCTTCCGGGTTGATATCTGTCGCGTAGAATAGGGTTCGCTCTTCCAGTCCCTCTTCGCGGAACAGGATGACGAAGGAGTACAGTTCCTCGCCGGTGCTGCATCCGGCGATCCAGATCTTCAAAGATGGATAAGTGCGCAGATGAGGTACAACCTTTTCGCGAAACGCCCGGAAATAGCTCGGATCCCGAAACATCTCGCTGACCTGGACCGTGAGGTAGCGCAGCATTCGCGGCAACATGTCGGGATCGTGCAGAACGCGCTCCTGCATCGCGGAAATTGTCGCAAAGCCTAATTGCTCGCGCGCCTGACGCAGCCTTCGGCGGATCGATGACATCGCGTAGTTGCGGAAATCATAGTGGTAGCGATGATAGAGCGCCTCGAGCAAAAGCCTGATCTCGATGTCTTCTATCTTCTCGTAAGTCTCCGTCATTGAGGCATCCAGACACGGACAAGCGACAGGAGTTTCTCGACGTCTAGCGGCTTGGCCATATAGTCGTTGGCGCCGGCCTCGATACACCGCTTTTGGTCGTCGGGCATAGCTTTCGCCGTCAGCGTGATCACCGGTAGCTTCTTCCAGTTCGGATTGTTGCGGATGTGGCGGGTGGCGGTCAGCCCGTCCATCACCGGCATCATCACATCCATCAAAACCAGATCGATCCGGCCATCGGTGCTGGAAAGCGACCGGTCCAGCTTCTGCAAAGCTTCCTCACCGTTACGGGCGATTTCGATAACGGCACCACGCGGCTCAAGAATGTTCGTCAGCGCGTAGATATTGCGCACGTCGTCCTCAACGATCAGGATCCGGCGTCCCTCAAGCAAGGCGTCGCGATTCCTGGCCTTTCGGATCATCTTCTGCTGTTCGTCGGGAAGTTCGGACACGACTTGGTGGAGGAAAAGCGTCACCTCGTCCAAAAGGCGCTCCGGTGATTTGGCTCCCTTGATAATGATCGATTTGGAAAAGCGCCGTAGGCTCTGCTCTTCCTCTGCCGAAAGGACCCGCCCCGTGTAGACGATCACAGGAGGGAAAGAATGGGCAGTGTCCTGACTGATCGTTTCGAGAAGCGCAAATCCCGAGGCGTCCGGCAGCGAGAGATCGAGCACCATGCAATCGAAAGTCTGTTCCTTCAAAAGCGCCAGGCATTCCGCCGCAGTGCCAGCTCCGACGGTCTCCACATCTTGCGATCCAATGAGCTTAGAGACTGCCTCGCGCTGGATCTGGTTGTCCTCAACAATCAAAACGCGGCGCACGTTCTGCGATATTTTTGCCTCCAGCGATTTCAGGACGTCAAGAAGCTCATCGCGTTGGACCGGCTTCATCGCATAACCGATGGCGCCTAGTGACAGAGCGCGTTCGGAATAATCTTCCGCAGATATGATGTGAATTGGAATATGGCGCGTCCGAACGTCACGCTTAAGGCGATCAAGGACCGAGAGCCCAGACTGGTCCGGTAGACCAACGTCCAAAACGATCGCGCTTGGCGCGTGTTGGCGGGCAAGTTCAAGTGCTTCTTGTGCCGTCCCGGCGACCAGCACCTGAAAGCTCAGCTCTCGCGCCAGATCACGCAGAATCATCGCGAAGGACTGGTCGTCCTCCACAACGAGAAGTTTACGGGTGGGGCTACCGCTCAGATGACGATCGTCGTCGACGATGCCATGCGAACGCGGCGAACGTTCTGTTGCAATGGGATTACTGGTGAGGGCAGGTGCTGTGGTGCCCGTAATGATAGCAGGTTCGGGCGCGCGAACGGCACTAGCCGAAAAGATCTTCGGGATGATCACGGTGAACGTACTTCCCGTACCTGGACGGCTTTGCAGATGCATCCTGCCGCCGAGCAGACGGACCAGTTCTCGCGAGATCGAAAGCCCGAGGCCCGTTCCGCCGAACTTTCGACTGATCGTGCTGTCTGCCTGATGGAAGGCCTCGAAGATGTTGCGCTGCTGGTCCTCGGCAATTCCAATTCCGGTATCGACCACGGAGATCGCAATCTGCGCATCACCGGCAGGGCGGACAAGGAGCGATACCTGCCCCTCTGCGGTGAACTTGACGGCATTTGCCAGAAGGTTCTTGAGGACCTGCTCGAGGCGTTGTGGATCCGTCTCGATGACCGATGGGACGTCCGGGGCGACTTCGATCGAGAGGTTCAGTCCCTTTTGGGCAGCGAGCGGATCGAACAACTGCCGAAGTCCATCGACAGTCCGGTTGATGGCAACTGGCTCCGGACTGACCTCCACATGGCCGGCCTCGATCTTCGAAAGATCAAGGATATCGTTGATGAGGTTCAGCAGATCGTTCCCCGAAGACTGTATCGTCTGTGCGAACTTGACCTGTTCCGCCGTCAAATTCTCGTCGGCGTTGTCCGCCAAGAGCTTGGCAAGGATCAGCGAAGAGTTCAGCGGGGTACGCAGTTCGTGTGACATGTTGGCCAGAAAATCTGATTTGTAGCGGCTGGCACGCTCCACTTCTTGTGCCTGCAATCTGACGGCGTCGTTCGCTTTTTCAAGGTCGTCCTTCTGTCGCTCAAGCTCCTGCGCCTGCTCCTCGAGCTGGGAATTCGTCTGCTCCAGTTCCACCTGCTGCTGTTCCAGACGGGCCTGAGATTCCTTCAGCGCCCTACTCTGCTCTTCCAGTTCCTCGTTGGATACTCGCAGTTCTTCGCCCTGGACCTGAAGCTCTTCCGTCTGCCGCTGCGTCTCGTGGAGCAGTGTTCGTAGCTGTGTACGGAATTCGGCTGAGCGAATGGCTGCCGCGATCGTGTTGGACGACCGCTCGAGGAGGGCGAGAACGTGATCGCCGACCGGGTGAAGAAAGCCCAGTTCGAATACCGCCTTGACCTCGCCGTCCACCATCGCCGGCGCCAGCGTCAGGTAGCGGGGCTTCTGTTGGCCGAGGCTGGAGCCAAAACTGATATAGCCGTCAGGAAGCTCACCTACCGTGACAGGACGGTGATCTCGAAGAACATGACCGAACAGACTATCGCTTTCTTCGAATCGCTCTGGAATAACTGTACCTGCAGGAACACCATGAACGGCTGTAAGAGCGTATCGCGCTCCATCCCTCACATAGAGCGAGCCTGCAACGGCACCCAGGTAGCTTGTGAGAAAGCGCAATATGTTCTGTCCAAGCTCTTGCGTAGACTGTTCCCCGATTACAACCGGTCCAAGACCGACCTGCGCTTCCTGCTGCCACTGCTCGTTCTTGCGTGCCAAGGTGGCACGGCGCATCAGGCCACCGATGACCAGCGTCAGGACGATGCCAAGAAAGCCCGTCAACAGGCTCGTGGCGAATGCAACGACGTAGGCCCTGTTCATCTCCGCGACACGCTGGGTACGCACGTCGGTTTCTGCATTGCGGATTTCTGACACGAGTGTGCGGATCGCGTCCATGTCGAACTTACCGCGGTCCGTATTAACGAGCGCGAGGGCCGCAGCAGGGCCGGCGGTTCGGTAGGTTCGAAGCGTTTCGTCGAGCTCGGCTAACTTTGAGGAAACGGAGTTACGGAGATCTTCTAACCGATAGCTTTGCGCGGTGTCCGTTGTGATCAAGCTCTCGACCCGCGCAAGCCGCGCCTGTATCTGCGCAACGGCCCGCTGATACGGCTGCAGGTACTGCTCTTTGCCGGTCAGCAAATACCCACGCTGACCTGTCTCGGCATCCTGGACATCAGACAGGAGAAGGTCGATCGAGACAATGACCTGATGGGTCTTGACTACGCTTTCGTTGCTCGTCCTCAACGTTTGCGTAGTGTAAACCGCAACGGCGGCACTGATGACGAAGAACGCCAAGGCAGTGGATAGACCGAAGGCCAAAGACTTATCCAGCCCAAGACCACCTATCTTGGTCACAGCAGCACTTTTCCTATGCATCTCTTCTCACACAATTTTCGAAGCGGAAGTTGTATGCGCATGAGCCATGACGACGGGAATCATGCAAGCGTCGAATCTGACTTCTCAGTTGGTTCGCCGCAGATATTACTCATTCTAACAGAGATTCATGAGGGCCGCCCGGGCCGCCACCGGCGAAATCGTACCGCAACATAAAATGGACTTTCAACTGGATCGCCGTTTGCCGCGTGTTGCAACCAAAAATCGCCGACACGGAACATATCGCAATCCGCCGGGTTTGCTTCCCGACCTCGAGGCGTGACCATGACAGACCAAGACGAAACCACAATCCAGATCGTCGAAGAGAGTGTCAGCGTCGGCAAGGAACGCGTCGCGACGGGACGTGTCCGTGTCTCCACTTCCAGCTCGGAAGTAGACGAGCTAGCGCAGGCCACTTTGTATGGCACGCGCGTCGAGGTCACGCGGGAGCGCATAGATCTTGAGATCGATGCGATCCCCGAAACCAGGGTTGAAGGCGATACCACGATCATTCCCGTCCTCGAGGAGATCGTCGTTATTGAGAAGCGTCTAGTCCTTATAGAAGAAATCCGCATCCGCCAAATCGTGACTTCGGAAGACGTCTCCGTCCCGGTAACCGTTCGCAAGCAGACCGCCACCGTCGAGCGTATCGACGAATAGCATAGGAGGAAACACCATGGCCTACATTGACCAGAACACCGTGCCATCCCATTCCAATACGATCACCGCCTTCTTCCACGACCGTTCTGAAGCAGACCGCGCGATCGAAGGACTGAGCGAAGCGGGTATTCCCCGCTCCGCAATCAAGATGATCGCCGACGGCAGTGAGACAACCACGACGACGCACGAGAGCAAAGGCTTCTGGGCTGCGCTTGGTAGTTTTTTCTCGCTGACGATGACCGCAACACCTACGCCGCGTCAAAACGGTGGTGGCGTAGAAGGGCTTTCCGCAATGCTGTCGATACCAGAGTCTGAAATTGTAAAGCTTCTTTTCGGGCTCGTGACGGTTGCCGTGCCGTCTTCAACAAATACGACCTTAACTCCCGGACGAGGCACTCTGAGGCTCGTCAAGATAAGTCGGCAGAAATTGTTCTTAGTCGAGCTGATGACGACTGATTGGCGCCTTGCGTAGTGTCTAATTCATCCCTATATTGGGATGGATTGATGAAGGAGTCATGCTTGTCCCAAATCCAGAATTTCACGCTGAGCGAAGCAGGGTATGTCCTGGGCAGAACCCCAGCGATGCTCAACAAGGCGGTTGACACAGGTGTCATTCACGCCCGGCAAAAGAAGGTGGGGAACATGGTTCAAAGGCTCCTTGGCCCGGCCGAACTGCGCTTCCTGCGGCTTGCAGATGAACTCGACAAGGACCTGACGCCAGCAGGGCGGCGCCGGCTCTATGGTGCCTTGCGCAAATTGCCCGATGATGCTCACAAACTCCAGCTCGGTAGGCTTGAACTGGATCTTGCGCAAATCGATACCGATCTTAAAGTCCGAATGGCGAGACTTGAGGCCGTCAGAGACAGGATTGAGAGAAAGGGCGATCGGGGTGAGGCGGTTGTTCGTGGAACGACTATTTCGGCGCACTTGATTGCCGCTTTGACGCGCGCCGAGGGTGTCGATGTGGTCCTTAAAGATTTTCCTTCCCTTACGCGGGATCAGGTCGAAGCTGCAGTCGAGTATGCGAAGGCTTACCCGAAGCGCGGGCGTCCCTATCCAACGAAGAGCCTGAAGAGCACTTTGGCCGATTTGGCTGATGCTGGTGCATTCGATGATGACGGTGACCCTGGTGAAGTCGCACCAAGGGCCATTCCGTGACGCTTTATCTGCTCGATGAAAATGTTCTCCGTGAACTCAAGCACGGCGGGCACAAGAATGTGCATCAATGGATCGCGACGGTCGATGACACGGATCTTCGGCTGAGTGTCGCGACGCTATTCGAAAAGCGTCGGGGAGCCGAAGCATTGATGAAGCGTGAACCGGAACGCGCTCAAAGGATCCTTGATGGCATCGAGATGCTCGAAAAATCGTTTTCTGATCGCATCATTCCGATTGACGGGCCGGTTGTCGCCGAGTGGACGCGCCTTCTCGGAAGCAAGAACAAGGACCGATGGGACGTTGCACTGGCCGCGACCGCACGCGTCCACCGGCTCGTGGTGGTGACGCGAAACGTCTCCGATTTTACGGGGCGTGGTGTTCGAATCCTCAATCCGTTCAAGTCACCCCCGGAAGTGTTGGATATTTAGGCGACCGCTCCGACGCGCAACGTTTCTTTCGGGGTTACGGGTTGGTTTGCATCTTCGCTTCGAGCGTGAGGCCCAGCGCGGAAATGACCTTGAGTATTGACACCAGTTCCGGATTGCCATCTTTTCCGAGCGCCCTGTAAAGGCTTTCTCTAGCTAACCCTGTTTCTTTCGCTATCTGCGTCATTCCTCCCTTTTTCGCACGGGCAAGATGGCCCAACGCGTCGATAAATGAGGAGGGGTCGCCAGAGGCCAGGGCAGCATTCACATTGGCAGCTGGATCCCCGACCGGTGGAAGGCCTGTGGTGGTGGAGTCCTTCACCGGCTCAACGTCTCGAACCGTTTCCAGCAGATCGGCTTGCGCGCTTGATTCCTCTACTTCCCATTCGTCAGAAGTCGCGCGGTCGCGTAAATTTTCGCGGAGGTCAGCGCTACATTTGGCTAGAAACGCGCTCCATTGTTCTCCGGTTTTAAATGTTACCGGTGACTTCTCAGGAACGTTCAAAAGGACAGCTTTTTTCCCAGCCTTGATTAGGCGCAGGACGTTCAAGACCGTGCCAGGGCTCTTGCCGTCCCAGATCATGAATCCGAAATCGGCCTCTCGGGTCATCTCGCGGTCCTTCGCCGCATAAAACTGGAAGCCCTTCACGTGCTTAGGCGGCGTGATATTTTGCGTTCGCCATTCACCGAGATTATTGCGAGGTTTGTCGCCGGAGCAGAATACGGTCACCTTTTCATAGGCTGCGTCTGAAAAGTGCTTTTGGACTGCTTTGTCCGCACCATTGGCGTCGCCGACAACTACGTGATGCCCATTCTCAATGATATTGTTTAATCGCTCTTTCGCTTGAGCAGGCAGCCGCGAAATGTGTCGCGAGCCACCGATGAAGACGGTGTTCAATGGTTGCTCCGTGTCTTGGTTATCGTGAGGACGCGTACACTAGATGCTTGGCCTTGTCCGAGCAGGACTTTGGTGATCTCGTTTAGCGTGGTGCCGGATCGGAAAACATCGTCGAATAGAAGAATGTTTTTCCCAGCTGTATACCGGGGGTCAACAGCGTAAAGACCGCACGCTAGGTCTTTGCGCTTCGCCGGATCATTCTCATTTTTCAGCTGAGCCGTTGGGCGAGTGGTGGCGACGCATTTTATGACGGGGATCTGGACGCTTGCGCCAATCCCGTCTGCCAGAACGTACACAGGCTGGACAGCGCGGGGGGTGACGGAGGCGCGGGGATAAGAATGTCAAATTTTGCGCGGTGAGGCTGGATGAAGGCGGCCGCGGCTTCGATGATACCCTGCGCCGCCCCTTGGTTGTTCTTATACTTCAACTAATAGAGAAAGTCTGCAATAGAGGGCCTCACAGTATCGAATTGCATATGACCAGCTTCATTGTAACCAACTGGCGTGCTGCTGGTCGTATGGAGATCGAGCGCCACGCCAGACTGCCAGTTGACGTTTATTTCTTGCCAATGAATCTCGACCGCCATTCTGCCCTCAGTTGCGATATATGTAGCCTATGGGTTACATCTCTGCAAGGGCCTTGATCTTATATGGCTCGACCGATCAAGGTGATCCAGTCATAAGAAGCCGGAATTGTACGCGCAACACGCGTTGCGGAGCGGAGCTGATGGCGATGTCCGAAAAGAGCGTATTCCAGGAAACCTATATACGGGCGGCAGGAGCAACAGCCTTTATCGCTGTGGTCAATACGAACGGTGATGAAGGGATTGGTTCGGCATTCCATATCGGCGAAGGTATATTCGTCACGGCTCGGCATGTGATCGATGGCGTTACCATCAAAGAAATTGCGACCACAAAGTCCGCACACCTGAGCGAAGAAACTGGCGGGAAGGCTGCCCCGCCGCGATGGCTTGAGATCATCGATGGACCCTATTACGGACCGGATGAACTAGACGTCGCAGTCTTCCGCGTCGACCTCGGTGAAACGCCGTGGCCTGCGATCACGGTCAGCCAGCACACGGACTATTCCCTCGAAGAGAATGACCTTATCCTATCAGACGTACTTGTTATTGGTTATCCTCCGATTCCATTCACAACTGTGCCAACCCAAGTTGTAACGCTGGGACAGATAAACGCTGTTGCGCGTTCATCATTCGAAGATCCTGCACTTCATCGCATCTGCTACAGCCCGTGGCGGCTTCAGCGGTGGTGTGGTGCTCGACAAGTCAGGCATCGCGCTTGCTTTGGTTACCGAAAGTCTCGGTAAAAGCGATATGCCCTTAGAAACGGGATATATGAGCCTGTTGTCGATCGAGCCCGCGGTGGATCTGGCGGCCGAGAAGTTTGGCTTCAGCACGCACGGCAGCTATCCCGGTCGATACAGTGACACGCTGTTCGCTGTGAAATTCTCAAACCCCAGCGCTCGTCCGCTCAGCTCGTTCATCTGTCCGTCGTCGAATGATTTGAGACTTCCTCGGCTTTGGAAGAATGGAGTTTCCGGCTCGGTTTGCGCGTTGATTTAAGCTGCTTTCTTTTGGTGGTTCAAGCGGCGTTGTCTGATGGTGTCTCTTTTGATCTTTTCGCGTTCGAGCAGTATGGTCTGGCCGCGCCCGGAGTAGACGTCGGCTGGGGTAAGATTGTCGAGGCTTTCGTGATAGCGCCGATGGTTGTAGTGCTCGACAAAAGCCGCGATCTGAGCTTCGAGGTCCTCCTGGAAGAACTAGGACCGGATTCCGTCAACGCGCTCGAAGATGCCGCCCACCAAATACCTGAAGAAATTGTCACGGTCGTTGGTGCCGAAGGCCGTGGAGGCGCCGGCCTTATTGCCGTCCGGGCATTGAATCCGAAGTTTGCACGTAGCCGACCATCACCGGTCGCTGAGCCAGTGACGAAGGGATTTCGCGCTGGCAAGGCTCCGCCAACACTAGGAATTGTGGACAGTTATTTAAGCCACAATATTGTCGCTGCGAGAGCGACCATGGCTCGATAGTTCCGGGCCGTTTTCTCGTATCTGGTGGCAATACGCCGAAATTGTTTGAGCTTTGAAAAGCAACACTCGACCAGATGGCGCTGCGCGTAGAGTTGCTTGTCGAGTGGATATTTCTTTGCGCGAGCGGGGGTGTTTGGAATGACGGCTTTCGCTCCCTTCTCGGCGATAGTTTTGCGCAGTCGGTCACTGTCGTAGGCGGTATCCGCCATGACGACCTCGGCGGGAAGCTCTTCAACCAGAGCGTCGGCCTGTGGTGCATCACCTTTCTGGCCTGCTGTGAGAATGAAGCGCACGGGGCATCCAAGACCACGCACAGCCATATGAATTTTGGTGCTTAGGCCGCCGCGAGAACGGCCAAGGGCCTGATCTTCAGCCCCCTTTTTGCGCCGGAGGCGTGCTGGTGAGCGCGGATGATGGTGCTGTCGATGATCAGGTATTCGAAATCACGGTCATCTGACATCGCTTCGAAAACCCGCCACCAGACGCCCTTTTGGCTCCAGCGGCTAAAGCGCCGAAAGACGCTGTTCCAATCGCCGAACACCTCAGGCAGGTCACGCCAGGGTGAGCCTGTGCGTGCGATCCAAAGTACCGCTTCCACGAACATGCGATTATCCCGCCCGGAAGAGCCGCGGGTGCGAGCATCACCGATGATGTGTCGGGAAATCCGATCCCATTGGTCGTCTCGAAGAATCAAACGCTCCAGGACACCCATGACGGCCTCCAAAAGACAGTCTTGAATCGCATATCTAGATGTTTGGGAATCCTAAGAGTCCACACATCCTAGTCAGTCAGCGATTTTTCGGGAGGACACCTGTGGTGAGATCGTCAGTGCAGCGCGCCGATGCAGCCTGGATACACGGACGAGGGCAGGATCCCCGAACCGAGCGACTTTTCTCCTCCACCGTTGTGATCATCGGTTGCGGTTCGGTCGGCGCGCCGGTCGCCTGTTCGCTGGCGCAAGCTGGCGTCGGCCATCTTGTACTTGTCGATCTTGATGAGTTGAGCTGGCCGAATGTCGGCCGCCATCCTCTCGGCGCGACTGCAATCGGCAAGAACAAGGCGATTGCACTGGCTGAGCGCTTGCAGATGGATTACCCCCATCTTCTTATCGAAAGCCGGTCATGTGGCATGAGCGCGCTCCTTCAGTTGGACACCGAATTGCTCGCCGGGGCCGATCTTATCATCTCGGCGACGGGCAGTTGGGCGGCGGAGCATGCTTTGAACGAGTGGCATCTTGAGCAAGGCAGGAAAAAGCCAGTCCTCTATTGCTGGACTGAGGCACACGCCTGTGCGGGTCATGCGGTGGCAATAGCCGAACACGGCGGATGCCTGCAATGCCATCTTAGCACCACCGGTACCCCGGATTTCAAGGTGGTGGATTGGCCAGATGGCCTTGGGCAGAGTAGGGAAGAACCGGCGTGCGGCGCGCATTTCCAGCCTTACGGCCCTGTTGAGCTTTCCTTTGTGAACGCTATGGCCAGCGACATGGCGCTCGAATGCTTGCTTGATGCACCTAGCACGTCAGTCCATCGGATCTTTGCTGCCCCGCACAAGCGCATTGGAATGCTGGGCGGGGTCTACAGTACTGACTGGTGTTCCGAGTTCGGGACAAAAGATGGCGATGGTAGGGTAGTCGATCGTCACTGGAGCGTACGCGGTTGCGCTGCTTGCCGCCGAGCGCCTTCTGATAAATAATCATGATATCCAGAACGTTGAGGTTCTGGCTGACTTTTTTCTGTGGGTAAGGGAAAATCAGGCAGGACAGGCAGCGGAAGCAAGCAAACGCCTTCTTGTTTTGTGAAAGTCTGGAAATGGCAGATCGCGTTGCACATACCAGCCGGGGCAAGTGGTCTTCACCAGGAATTCCGCATAAGGGGTGGACCTGCGTAGGCATCGACGATCTTGAAGCGCCGTCGCAGGAATGTGAAATGTGCGAAAGCGTTGATGTTCGCTACGTACACTACATGGAGCATCCGAACTATCCGGAGACACTTGCTGTAGGTTGCGTATGTGCAGAACACATGGAAGGCGACTACGTCAGGCCAAAGCAGCGAGAGACGGGGATGCGGCTGATCGCCCGCCGGCGGAAATCCTGGGCCGGGAAGAAGTGGCGGGTTTCGCAACTAGGCAATCATTTCGCCAACACTGAAGGCTTTAATCTTACTGTCTTTGAACGCGGTGAAGGATTTGGGATCTCTGTCGCGCGTCGCGGGACGGATAAGCGTCAGATTGGTAGGAAGAATTATCCGAGCCAGGAAGGGGCTAAAGCTGCCGCACTAAGCGCGCTCCTATGGGCGAAAACGCACTTGTGATGGCGCCGCAAGAGTCTAACGATCGCCCATAGAAGATGTCCCTTCCGGCAATTCGCGGCGTAAGCACCTCATAGGTTGCCCTGTATCACAGCGCAGCTTGATCTCAGGGCGGCTGTGACTAGAATGGGGCCTACCGGGGCGACAGAAACAAACTGAGTTATTGAATTCCAACATATACAATCATGCCGGGTTATGGGGCCGCGCGACCTGCTCCGGGAAACGCACGCCGTCAACCCGTTGCGACACACCAATGCCTAGCAACGCGGCTTGATCTCCTTGACGCGCAGATTGTTGGTGCCGCCGCTCGTCGCGAAGGGAAAGCCCGCGACGATCACGATATTGTCGGACGGACGCGCCATGTTCGCAGCGATCGCCGTGCGTTCGGCAAAATCCACCGATCGCTCGTAATCGAAGACACCGTCAAGCCGGGTACTGGTTACGCCCCACATCAAGCCCATTCGTCGTGCTACATCCGCCGCCTGCGTCACACCGAGGATCGGCATTGACGGACGAGCTCGTGAAATTCGAGACGCCGTCGTGCCGCTGACCGTGAAGGCAAGGATGAGCGGCGCGTTCAGTGCAGTTCCCACACTGGCTGCGGCGTAGGCCACGGCATGCGACGGCGTCTTCTCGATTTCCGGGTCGGTGGCCTCGAGGATGGGGCGATAGAGCTTGTGCCTCTCGGTCTTCTCGATGATCCGGTCCATCATGGCGACCGCCTCGACCGGGTAAGCGCCCGTCGCGGATTCGGCCGACAGCATCACGGCGTCCGCTCCATCATAGATCGCGCCGGCCACGTCGGATGCCTCGGCCCTCGTCGGCGTCGGCGAGGATACCATCGAGTCCAGCATCTGCGTCGCGACGATGACGGGTTTCGCCGCCATCCTGCAGGCGCGAATGATTTCCTTCTGCCTGCCGGGAACGTCTTCCGGTGGGATCTCGACACCGAGATCGCCACGGGCCACCATTATGGCGTCGGACAGCCGGACGATGTCTTCAATTTCGTCGAGAGCCGACGGCTTTTCGATCTTTGCAACAAGGCCGGCACGGTCGCCGACCAGAGATCGCGCCTCGATCATGTCCCGCGCTTTCTGAACGAATGACAAAGCGATCCAGTCGACGCCGAGATTGAGGCCAAATTCGAGGTCTTCGCGATCCTTCGCCGTCAGAGGCGATATGTCCAGAACGGCTCCGGGGATGTTGACCCCTTTCCGGTTGGATATGAGACCGGCAGTTATGACCTCCGCCTCGATGTGGTTGTCATCGACCCGGTTCACCCGGACACGCACGCGTCCGTCGTCGATCAGCAGGTCGTCTCCCGGCACCACCGCTTTGAAAATCTCGCGATGGGGCAGCGGAATATTCAGGAGACCCGTTCCGGGTGTCGAGCCGCACACGAAACGGACTTCCGCTCCCTTTTCGAGAGTTAGTCGCCCGTCGGCAATGGTTCCGATCCGGATTTTCGGGCCTTGGAGGTCCTGCAGGATTCCGATCGGCGATCCAAGTTCCTGTTCGATAGCCCGGATGCTTCGGAACACCTGCTCGTGGCTGCTTCGCTCGCCATGACTGAAGTTTAGCCTGAAGGTATCGACGCCCGCCATAAAAAGTGACTTGAGAATTTCGGGTGTATGCGAGGCGGGGCCGACCGTCGCGACGATCTTGGCCCTGCGGTTGTTGCGAATGAACATGATGGTTTAGCCAATCAGGATTGCACGGATGTCGTTGACGTTGGTGAGTGTCGGACCGGTGATGATGAGGTCGTCGACGGCTTTGAACGCCGTATAGCTGTCGTGGCGGGCCAGAGCGGTGCGTGGCGTGACGCCTGCATTGCGCATGCGCGAAAGGGTGTCGGGCGTTACGATTGCTCCGGCCGCATCCTCGATACCGTCGAGGCCGTCGGTGTCGCCTGCGATTGCCCAGACCCTGTCCAGGCCATTCAATCCGATCGCGAGACTGAGGAGAAATTCTGTGTTTCGACCGCCGCGCCCCGTCGCGTCCGATGAAAGCGAGACCGAGGTTTCGCCACCGGAGAGAATGACAGCAGGACCGGAAACCGGTTCTCCTTTCTGTTTCGCCGAGGTCGCAATTGCGGCGAGGACCGTACCGACGTCCTTGGCTTCACCCTGGAGCGCATCGCCAAGAATGAGAGGATTCAGTCCCTGGTCCCGCGCGACCTGCGCCGCAGCAGCCAGGGCTTTGCCCGGCGAGGCGATCATTCGAACCACGGTGTTCGGATTTGCAGGACCACTCGGTGCGCCGCCACTAGACAGAACTTCTTCTGCAGCCGCCGGCAGCGACAGGCGATACCGCGCGACGATCTCGCGCGCGTCGTCGATGCTGGTTGGGTTGGCGACGGTCGGGCCAGAGGCGATCTCCGAAGGGTCGTCGCCGGGTACGTCGGAAATCAGAAGGCTGACGACACGGGCGGGATAGGCGAGTTGCGCCAGACGACCGCCCTTAATGGTCGACAATTGCCGGCGCACGGTGTTCATCTCGGAGATTGTTGCACCGCTTTCCAGCAGGGCCTTGTTGACCGCCTTTTTGTCGTCGAGCGTCATGCGCCCGGCCGGAGAAACAAGCAGCGCGGACCCGCCACCCGAAATCAACGCAATCACCAGATCGTCAGGACCGAGATCGCGGATACAGGCGGTGATACGTCCCGCCGCTTCAAGGCTCATTGCGTCAGGTACAGGATGGGCCGCCTCGATGATGTCGATCCGTCCCGCCGGAACAGCGTGACCGTAACGGGTGACCACGACACCACTAAGGTCGACACCGGTCCATGCTGTATCGAGGGCAGCCGCCATGGCCGCCGATGCCTTGCCAGCACCGATGACCACGCACCGACCCTTCGGCGGTTCGGGAAGGTGATACGCGACCACCTTCGCCGGGTCGGCACTTGCTACGGCTGCATCGAACATTCGGCGCAGCGCGTTGCGAGCGGAAGTATCCGTCCAGATCATTCGGCAGCCACGAGGATGTTCGAGCCGGCGATCGCCTCGCAGACGGCATCCGTAACTTGCTGGGTCGTTGCCTTGCCGCCAACGTCGGGTGTCAGAATGCCCGCCTCGGTAACCCGCTCCACGGCTGCCATCAGCCGTGCAGCCGCATCGCGCTCGCCCAGATGTTCCAGCATCTGTGCCGCAGTCCAGAAAGTGGCGATCGGGTTTGCGATACCCTTGCCGGTGATATCGAACGCCGAACCGTGGATCGGTTCGAACATCGAAGGGAAGCGACGCTCGGGATCAATGTTGCCTGTGGGAGCGACGCCCAGAGACCCTGCCAATGCACCGGCGAGGTCAGACAGGATGTCGGCATGCAGGTTGGTGGCGACGATCGTGTCGAGGCTCTCGGGCTTGAGCGTCATGCGCACTGTCATGGCATCGACGAGCATCTTGTCCCAGGTGACGTCAGGAAACTCTTTCGAAACTTCGGCCGCGATCTCGTCCCACATGACCATGCCGTGGCGCTGGGCGTTGGACTTGGTCACGACCGTTAGCAGCTTGCGCGGGCGAGACTGCGCGAGCTTGAAGGCGTAGCGCATGATACGGGTGACACCGACACGGGTGAAGATCGCAACTTCCGTTCCGACTTCTTCCGGAAGTCCCTTGTGGGCGCGGCCGCCGTGGCCGGAATATTCACCTTCGGAGTTCTCACGAACGATGATCCAGTCGAGATCGCCCGGGCCGCAGTTGCGCAACGGCGGCGTGATGCCAGGCAGGATTTTCGTCGGACGGACGTTCGCGTACTGGTCGAAACCCTGGCAGATCGGAAGACGAAGACCCCAGAGTGTGATGTGATCCGGCACGTCCGGTGCGCCGACGGCACCGAAATAGATCGCGTCAAAGGGCTTCAGCGTTTCAAGTCCGTCGGATGGCATCATCACGCCATGCTTCTTGTAGTAATCAGAACCCCAGTCGAAGGTTTCGGTGTGAATTTTAAAGTCGCCGCTACGCTTCTCCAGAGCTTCCAGCACCTGCAGGCCGGCAGCGATGACTTCGGGTCCGATGCCATCGGCGGGGATGGCTGCAATCTTGTATTCACGCATGTCTTTCTCCAATTCCAAAAATCAGTGTTGTATGGACGGTTTGTGTTTCGGCGAGCCCGAGGAGGTCTTGGCGAGGATCAGGGTGACGATCGCGGATATGACCAGGAGGGCGGAGACGAAGTACAGGCCGCCTGCGAAGCTACCGGTCGTGTCCTTGATCCAGCCAATCATCGACGGACCGACGAAGCCGCCGAGATTGCCGATCGAATTGATCGTCGCGATGCCCGCGGCCGCGGCCGGGCCGGATAGGAAGAGCGTCGGCATGCTCCAAAGCGGCGGCTTTGAGGCGCTGATGCCGATATTGACCAGCGTCAGGGCAACGAGGACCGTAAAGACCGTCATCGCGCCCGTGGCGAAGGCAAGTCCTGCCGCAGCGAGCAGGCAAGCGCCGACAACATGCCAGGTGCGCTCACCTGTCTTGTCGGAATGGCGTGCCCACAGGATCATCCCGACAACGGCAAAAATTGCGGGAATGGCATTGATCAGGCCGACATGGAAGGAGGCCAGACCGAAGCCCTTGATAATCTGCGGTGCCCAGATGCCGAGTGTATAGAGGCCCGCAGAAGTACCAAAGTAAACCAGCGATAAGGCGAGCACTCGAACATCGGCGAGACCGGCCCAGATGCTGTGGCTTGCCTTTGGCTTTCCGGCCTGCTCCTGCTCCATCGTCTTGACGAGCCAGTTACGCTCTTCGTCGGTCAGCCAGTTTGCCTTTTCCGGGCGGTCCGTCAGATAGAACAGGACGACGACGCCGAGGATAACTGCAGGAATGGCTTCGATAATGAACATCCACTGCCATCCGGCCAGGCCCCAGAGGCCGTGCATCTCGAGGAGCGCGCCGGAAATCGGCGATCCGATAGCTGTCGCGAGAGGCGCGGCAGCCATGAACATGGCGGTAACGGCGGCGCGACGCCGCGCCGGGAACCAGTAGCTCAGATAGAGGATGATGCCGGGAAAGAAGCCAGCTTCGGCGACACCCAGCAGGAAGCGTAGAATGTAGAAGCTCGTCGATCCCTGAACCAGCGCCATACAGCCTGATACGATGCCCCAGGTGATCATTACCCGAGCGATCCAGATACGCGCACCGACTTTGTTCAGAATGAGATTGGACGGCACTTCAAACAGGAAGTAACCGAGAAAAAAGATGCCAGCGCCGAAACCGAAGACCGTGGACGAGAACCCAAGGTCTTGGTTCATCGTCAGCGACGCGAAACCGATGTTCACGCGATCGATGAATGCAATGAGATACAGGACCATGATGAATGGCACAATGCGCCACGTGATTTTGCGCAATACGCGCGTCTCCAATTCGCCAGTCATAGCGAGCTCCTCCCAGATGTAAGTCTTCCGCCCTCCAGCGGCATCGGGCGACCCTATTATCCCCTTTCCTCAGAGCCAACACTCATATAATTGTATAATTAAATGAAATAATGGACTGTTTCGATGGAGCTTGAGCAGCTAAGGTGTTTCGTTGTTGTTGCCGACGAATTGCACTTCGGGAGAGCGGCCCAAAAAGCCGGGATTTTACCTGCGTCTCTCGGTCGTCATGTCCGTCTCCTTGAAGAGTCGCTCGGGACGCAGCTGTTCGTGCGGACGACGCGCAGCGTTAATCTCACGCAGGATGGTGTTTTGCTCCTTGAGGAGGTCAAGCCAATCCTGGACCGTCTTGAGAAGCTCGCGGATCGGTTTCGCGGCGCAAGTCATGAGCATTCCCAGTTCCTTCGCATTGGAACGATAGACAGCGCGGCGGCAGGCCTGGTCCCGCAGCTTCTACAGGATTTTCGAGAAGTCTCTCCGGGCACGATCGTCCAGATCGTCGAAGATAAGACCATTAGGCTGGTGCCTAAGCTTCTGGCCGGACGGCTTGACGTCATTCTGATCCGGCCTACGCATGGGTTGAGCCGCGCCATCTCGGTGAAGCCTTTGTTTTTCGAAACAGCGGTCGTCGCCGTTTCATCTACCAATCCGCTTGCTGCGGCTGGCGAGGTAACGGTGGACGCCTTGGTAGACGAACCGCTCATCGTCCCGGATCGCCGGTCTCGTCCCCACAGTCACGATCTTACGATGAACATATTCGCAAAGGCTGGGCTCCGCCCGCGTATCGCGCAGGTCGCGGACGAGAAGCAGACGATCATCAATCTCGTCGCAGCGGGCATCGGATCCGCGATCGTACCGCGTTGGACGGCGAAGCTGACCGTCAAAGGCCTGAAGTTCCTGTCGATCCGCACGTCGGACGACAGCCGGCTGGAAACGCTTCCGCTCGCGGCAGCCTGGATGAAGGGTGTTAGAGACGCAGGCCGGGATCAGCTCATCAAGCTTATGGGCGACAACGCTGATCGTTATTTCGAACACGCATAGACGGCACTGTGGTTGCCGCACCTAAAGATAATGGCTGCTATATCAAGCTATTACAAGCTACGTCCGAGAAATACTCTTCAAGCCGCCAATCTCGGCGCTGCTCCGCCCTCGGTTGCCAAATTACACCGTTCAAGATTTTGGCTGTATCGTCGCTGCTGTAGGCCAGATATTGGGACCCTAGCCTAGCAGGGAATTTTGTTTGAGCAAACTACCTGACGCCCTACTCGTCAGATCTCGATGCGAATTGTTTGACATTCTAATATTCAGGATAATATTCCCAGGATTTGAGGCGAGCGATTCTGATTCGGTGATTCACCTCTGGTGACTTTGGCAGCCGTAAAAGAATCCGACATATCGCGCGTTAGATAGGCCTCGATTGTTTCAGACTCATCACACTTGGCAATCACCTGGCACCGTAGCCAGTTATACGCCCCTTTTTCGTGAATAGCGCCCGCACGCAATCAAGGATATCCTCGATGCCCAATTCTGCGTTTACTTCATAGGCGTCCGGTTCTCCTGCAGGCGTCTCAAGCGTCGCGAATTGACTGCGAAGCAGTGACGGTGGCATGAAATGGTTCGTCCGGCCGCCAAGTCGGATACTAAGTGCCTCATACGAAGCGTTGAGAAATACGAAATTCAGCCTTCGGCCTAAACGGTCGCGTAGCCGTTCCCGATAAATAAATTTAAGCGCTGAGCAAGAGGCGACAATGCCTTCCCCCTTGTCCGATGCCGACAAAAGTTCGTCGGCAATCCTCTCCAGCCACGGAAGACGATCGTCATCGGATAATGGAATGCCTCGACGCATTTTCAAAATATTGGCTTCAGGATGAAGCGTATCACCTTCCAAAAAACGCCATCCAACTTCTTCCGCTAGTCGCTTCGCGACGGTGGATTTGCCGCAACCTGAGACACCTATCACAACGGTTACGCTGCCAAATGATATGCTTGGCGAGGGTTCAAAAGCAGTCACGTCAAGGCTCTCACTGGGATTGCTGGCAATTTGTCAAACGGCCGGAAGGAGGAGCGAGGCATTGGCCATGATTTCCAGCCAAGCCTATGCAAAAAGCTAGAGCGATACGGTAATCCCGCCATCGACATAAAGTGTATGCCCATTGATGAATGACGATGCATCACTCGCAAGGAACACTGCAGCGCCGATAAGTTCTGACACGTTGCCCCAGCGGCCTGCCGGTGTGCGTGTCTCAAGCCACGCGGAAAACGCCGTGTCATCGACAAGAGCCTGATTGAGTGGAGTTTTAAAATAGCCGGGTGCGATGGCGTTGATCTGTAACCCATGACGGGCCCAGTCAGTGCACATGCCGCGTGTCAGGTTTTTAACTGCGCCCTTGGTTGCCGTATATGGCGCGATGCCGGGGCGTGCGAGTTCGCTTTGCACCGAGGCAATGTTGATGATCTTGCCGCCGCCCCGTTCGATCATTTGCTGCGCGACGGGCTGCGAAACGTAGAAGACGCTCGAGACATTTGTCCTCAGCAGCGCGTCCCACTTGTCGTGCGGAAACTTATCAAGTGGCGAGCGAAACTGCATGCCGGCATTGTTGACAAGGATGTCGACTGGTCCGAAACGTTCCTCAATAAGGCGGACGCCATTCGTCGCTGCCTTTGCGTCCGTGACATCGAACGCAGCGGCGTTGACCTCGGCTCCTGCTTTTTTGAGCGTGTTCCGGGCCGCCTCAAGCTTGGCGGGATCGCGGCCGTTCAGGGTTACGCTTGCGCCATAGCTCGCAAGGCCTTCGGCAATCGCCAGGCCGATGCCCTGGCTTGATCCGGTGACGAGCGCATGCTTGCCGTCCAGATTGAAGAGTGTTCTTTCCAGCATTCTCAAGCCCTTTCCGAGATGGTGGAATGGCCGGATTCCAGTTCGGTGATGCGATGTGTCAACTGGGTCGCCGAGGCATGTTCGTCGATGGCCGCATTGCCCATGATGCGGCCATGCGATACAACGACCACCTCGTCGCCAACCTCATACATTTCCGGGACTTCTGTGCAGAAAAGAACAACAGCGTTACCTTTCGCAGCATAGTCACGAAGGATCGCATAGATGTCCCGTTTACTGCTAAAGTCCACCCCGCGGGTCGGCTCCTCGATGACCAGAAGTTCCGCACCATATTCAACTGCCGCACTGACGACCACCTTCTGCTGGTTTCCACCACTGAGCGAGGTGATCGGATGGTCGATGCTCGCGGTCTTTACAAAGTATTTCTTGACCGCAGCGTCAGCCCGGGCAGCAATCTTCGAGCGGGAAAGAAAGGGTATCGGGCTGCATAGTGACGACCAATTGAGCCGGGCAACGAGATTGTCGCCAACGCTTAAGTTCGGGAAGACGGTCGATCGCCTGCTTGCAGCAACATAACTAACGGCGATTTCATTGCCGTCTTTCCGCCTGGCGTTCAGATTTCCGCTGATCGGACTATAGCGGCCCAGAGCGCGAACAAGTTCGCGCGCTCCGGAGCCCTCAACTCCAGCGACGATGGTAACGGTTCCGGGCACAATATTCAGATCGATCCGGTCAAAACTTCCGGCTGGATCGGAGCAGCTATTGAGCGAGACGATGAACGACGGGTCCGGTGGCATTTGACGGCCCGTCGCGCGTGAAGTCGCCTCCGTCAGGCTAAGGCCATGGGTGAGCTCCCTGACGATTGCCATCTCGGTCATGCGATCGCCCGAGAGGTCGCCTTGAATGGTGCCGTCTCGCAGAACCAGAACCCGGCCGCAGGAATTGACGAAATCCTCGAGCCTATGCGTGATCAGGAGGACGATCTTGCCCGCATCGGCCAATCGCCGCATGACCGAGAAGAGCGATTTCGACTCCTCGTCGGTTAGCGCGGAATTCGGCTCGTCGAACAGGAAGATGTCCGCTTCGTACATGATTGCCCGCGCAATCTCAACGCGTTGCTGAACGGCGAGTGACAGATCGGAGAGCTGGTAGTGCGCGAAACGCTCCAGTTCCAGCAGTTTCAGCGCCGGCGATGGATCTACCTTGGGTCGCGGCGAACCCACGGCGGAGGCTTCGCGGCCGACCGCAAGGTTTTCAAGCACGGTCAGGTTTGGCCAGACCTGGGGTTCCTGATGGACGACCGCAACGTGATCCGTTACGCGGTCGACGCCACGACCGTCCCTTTCCAAGATGATCGAGCCGGAGTCCGGGAGTTCTTCGCCCGCGAGCATGCGGGTGAGGGTGCTCTTTCCAGCCCCATTTGGACCAGCCAGCCCGACGATGTCGCCCGAGGACAGTTCCATGGACAAGCCGGCAAGCGCTCTTGTCGGACCATAATTCTTGCGCAGATTCGTCGCCGAAAGCCTGATCATTCGCTTTTCGCCTCACGCTTGGCGGCAGAGCGCTGGGCCGCGCGCCGGATAAGGATCTGGGAACCCTGATCGAGCCAGACGGCACCGATCGTGACGATACCGATGAAGAGAAGCTGCGCGAAGGAACCGACACCCATCAGCGCAAGCCCGTTCGTCAGAAGCGACAGGAGGATCGCGCCGAGCAGGGTACCGACGATCGTTCCGCGACCGCCCGCCAGGCTTGCACCGCCGATGACCACAGCTGCCACGACTGAGAATTGCAGAGACCCAGCCTGTCTCGGGCCGACCGAGCCGACATAGGAGAAGTCGACGATGCCGGCCAGACCGGCCATCAATCCACTGATGAGGAAGACCAGCAACTTGTACTTGACGATCGGCAGACGGGCGATGCGAGCAGCTTCGGCATTGCCGCCGATTGCGGCGAGGCGAAAGCCGAACACGGTGCGATGCCTTATAAACCAAAAAAGCAGGAAGGAGGCCACGAGCCAGAGCGTCGCGCTCGGGATGTTCCAAAGAAGCGGCGCCTGGCCGATGGCCTTGAAGATGGAGAGCTCCCACTCCGGCGGTGCCGGGTCGGAATAGGCGGGCGTGAATGTCTGCGCGTTGCTGATCAGAAGCTGCAAACCTTCCGCGACATTGAGCATCCCAAGCGTTACGATGAATGAAGGAAGCCTCGCCTTGACGACAAACCACCCGTTCAAAAGGCCTACGAAAGCGGCGATGGCCAGAGAAACGAGGAGGGCGGGAATCAGTGGCAGAGTGAAGGGAAGGGCTCCGCCGCCAAGCCAAAGGGTCGCCATGGTAATCGAGGTCAGGCCGTAGACAGAGCCGACCGAAAGGTCGATCTCGCCAAGCAGAATGATCAACTTCTGCGCGAAGGCGATCATAGCGAGAGCAACCATCGAACGCAGCAGCGTCGTCAGGTTGTTAATGCCGAGAAACGAGTCATGCTGGCTCTGCACAAAGGCCGCAATGACGACGATTGCGAGCACCAGGCCTGCCGTTCGCAGCCCGTTGATCATGTTTCCCGGTTTGAGTATGGCGAGCATGCTGTGGCCCTTTACGATAGTCATGGCGGTATAGGCGCTTGTTCCGGGGTTTCGGCCCGAGACTTCGCGTTCATCACCTGGATTCTATTAAAGTGGGCGGCTCGCCGAAGCCAGCCGCCAGCGCTGGATTACTTTCCGAGCGCAGCCTTCAGGCGGGCCTTGGCGGCCTCGACCGTGATCATCCCATCTCCGCCAGCCTTCGTGATGACGATCGGGTTCAGGTATTGAAGGGGATCAGCGTGAACGTCGCCCTTGGTCAGGTAGGCCACGCATTGCTTTACTGCAGCTTCGGACTGATTGTCGAAGCCCTGATCGATGGTGACGAGCGTCCGGCCCGCTTCGATATCGTCCAGAATTGCGCCGCTGACGTTGAAGCCCGAAGTAAAGGATTTGCCGGTCAGGCCCAGATTGTTGATGACGCGCGCAACGCCCTCGACACCCTGGTCGGTATGGAAAAACAGATTGACCTTCGGGTTGCCCGTCAGGAACGGCGTCACGCTGTCGATGACTTCCGCCGTGGTGTAGTTCCGGCTCGTCGGCAGGCCGGTCTTGTAGTCGTTGAAGAACTTCACATCTGGATAGGAGGCCTTGAAGCCTTCCTGAAAGCCCTGCATGCGGCCCTGGGCCCAGGGCTCATCCGGGCCGCCGCTACCGAGGGCCACCTCGGTTATGGTTAGCCGCATTTCCCTGACCAGCTTTGCCGTCGCTTCGCCGTTGAAACGTCCGGCAGCAACTTCGTTCAGCGCCGAGAATGAGAAGCGCTTGGACTTGGCAGCATCGTTGTTCAGCGTCATCGCCGGAACGCCGGCGTCGACGTAACGGTTGATGATGGCGTTGAACTGATTGGGTAGCGGTGCCTGGACGCCAAGGCAATCGACCTGATCAGAGTTGAGTAGCGTCTCAAGTTCGTTGATCTGCTGTGCCGGATCCGGGTTGACCGGGCCGACCAGGCGGCAGTTTGCGTTGAGGCCGGCCGCCTTGGCATCTTCGCAACCCTTGACGGTACCAAACTTGAACTGGGCGCCGGAAATCGGCACGCCTGTTCCGGCAACTTGAATGACGATGTTGACCGGCTTTCCGGTCTTCAGCTTGTCGGCGATGCGGGGTGCGAGCTTAAAGTCGCCCCAAGCGAACTTGTGCGACATGACGCCATCGGGAACAGCTTTGTCCTGCGCTGCGACCGGTGTGATCGCGCTTGCACAGAGAAGAGCAGCAAGAACGCCAATGCGTGACTTGGTTTCCATGGAAAAGACCTTTCTACCTCTGAAGGAATAGCCGATTATTTTATGATTGTGCGGCAGGTGTATCGGTACACAAATAATTGCCGTCGTCAATCGCATTTTGGCACCCCGCTGAGGAAAATTTCGAATTTTGTCTCGGGCAGTAGAATATCCATACGTGTCAGAACAGCGATAATTACCTAATGAAATCATCCATATGATGGCGGCGCATCTTAATTCTCTTGATGCTGACGTCTCGCCTCATTAAAAAATTGAGGTTGACAGTAGTTGGTATTTTGTGGATCGATACACTAAAACGCAACACAATCCACGCAAATAAGGGGAACGTACGAGAGTACGTCAAAGAAGGCTTCATGGATAATCAGTCTCGTTTCATGCTTGGTATTGATGTCGGCGGCACGTTCACCGACTTCGTCGCCTATGATCGCGAAAAGCGCACCATCAATGTGTGGAAGGTCAGATCCGTACCGACGGATCCTGTCGTCGGCATCCTGAATGGCCTCTCCGAGTTCGCGCACAGGGACGAGATCGATTATGTTCGCCTCGGCACGACGGTTGGCACGAACGCAGTGCTCGAGCGCAAAGGCGCAACAGTTGCCTATGTCACGACAAGGGGCTTCCGCGATATTCCCTTCATTCAGCGCGGAAATCGCCGCTATCACTATGATATGAGCTGGGTGAAGCCGACGCCTCTGGTCAAGCGAAGCCATTCCTTCGAGCTGACCGAGCGTCTTGATGCCAAGGGCAACGTGCTCATGGCGCTAGACGAAGCAGAGGTCCGGACCCTGGCGGCGACCATCCGTGCCATGCCGGATATTCAAGCGGTTGCCGTTTGCACCCTGTTTTCCTACGTGAACCCCGTGCACGAGCTGCGCATCAAGGCAATCCTCGCCGAAGAGCTGCCAGGTCTACCGATCACGGCGTCCTATGAAATTCTTCCGAAATGGAAGGAATATGAACGTGCATCGACCGCCATCGCCGATGCCTATTTGAAGCCTGTCGTCACCCGCCAGCTTGCCAGCATGCGCAAGCGTCTGGACGAGGCAAAGATGGATGCCAATGTCGTCGTTATCAAATCGAACGGCGGTGAGATGACGCTGGACGCGGCCGCGAACGCGCCGGTCAATCTCGTTCTCTCCGGTCCGACCGGCGGCGTCATCGCCAGCCGTGCCGTTGCCAAGCTCACCGGCATCGAAAACCTCGTCACCATCGACATCGGCGGAACGTCAAGCGACGTCGCCACTGTTTTGGACGGTCGCGAGCGTTTCACCACCGCATTCGAAATCGAATGGGGCATGCCGATCCAGATCCCAATGATCGACATCCGCACGATCGGCGCCGGTGGCGGCTCTATTGCCTGGATCGACAATGGCGGCATGCTGCGCGTCGGCCCGCAGAGCGCCGGAGCAAATCCTGGGCCTGCCTGCTACAGCGGGGGCGGAACACTTCCAACGGTCACGGACGCCAATGTCGTGCTCGGCCGCATCGATCCCAACAACTTCCTCGGCGGCCGCATGAAGCTCGACGCTGAAGCGGCGCGAGTTGCCGTATCGAGTGTTGCCGAGAAACTGGGTCGCAGCATTGAGGACACAGCATTGGCAATCCTCAAAATCGCCAACAACAACATGGTCGGCGCGCTTCGTACTGTTCTCATCGAACAGGGTCTTGATCCCCGGGACTTTACACTGGCCGGCTTTGGCGGTGCAGGTCCCCTGCATACCAATGACCTTGCCGCTGATATGGGAATTCCGAGAGCTTTGGTTCCCAACCATCCGGGCCAGTTCTCGGCTTCCGGCTTCATACTGACCGACGCCCGCGTCGATCGGCAGCGCACGACGCATATTACCAGCAGGCACTACGACCCGGTGCTCGGCCAGTCCATCCTTTCCCAGCTGATCGCCGAGGCGACGGCGGAGCTGCATGAACAGGGCTACACCACTGACATCGAGGGGCACTACCTGCTCGAGATGCGCTATCTCGGCCAGAACTATGAACTTGAAATGCGGATCGACGAGACGGCCTTCGAGGCTGCCGATGGCAGCGCGCTCTGGGAGGCATTCCATCGCGCACACAAGGCCCGTTTCGGTTTCTCCTCGCCGGGCGACATCATGGAAATCGTAAGCTGCGCCGTCACCCTTGTGGCAACGACGCCCAAGCCGGATATCCTTCGGCTGGAGCGCACCGCGGGAACCGCGAAGCCGAAATCGGCGCGGTCGGTCTATTTTGCCGACGGTTCGCATCAGGCGCCGGTCTACGATCGCGGCGACCTGCTGTTCGGAGACGTCATTCCCGGTCCAGCCGTTGTCGAGGAGCCTGCATCCGTCACGGTGCTCAATCCCGGCAGCACGCTGTCCGTTGACGAGTTCGGAAATCTGATCATCGACATCCTCGCCTGAGCCCAGTCATTCCCGGCGCCTTGCGTGGATGAGCTATCCGCAGGCCCGATACCCGGAGAAATCAAATGCGTTTTTCTGAAAACGGCTACTACATCGAAAAATATCTGAAGTGCGCCAATTGCGGTCAGCTGCTCTACGGCGTGTCCGACGAACGCTTGCACGGCGGGCACACGCTTTACTGCAGCGAGTGGTGCGAAAGCTGGGATGGCATGCGCGCGGACCGTTCGGCTCGTGCATTGCTGCCCTTCGAGCCATCGGCGCCAGTGGCATCTACGAGCACGCGGCTTGCACCGCTCGATCCCGTCACCATGAACATCCTTGAATCGACCATGGTTTCGGTCTGCCGCGAGATGGGCATATTGCTCATGAAGACGTCCTATTCGACGATCTTCAATGAAGGTCTCGATTTCACCTGCGCTTTCGCCGACAAGGACGGCGAGATGATTGCGGTGGCCGAATTCAACCCGGCCATGATCGGTGGCATGCCCATCCTGATGAAGAGCTGCGCGCAGGAGATCGATTTCGATACTCTGGAAGAAGGCGACGTCATCCTGCATAACGACCCCTATCGGGGCGGCCTCCATCTTCCCGAACATACCTTCTTCAAACCCGTCTTCATCGACGGCGAACTCGTGGGTTTTGCCGTCTGCATAGGCCACGTCGCCGAGATCGGCGGCATGGTGCCGGGCGCATTCGCGGGCGAGGCGACGGAAGTCTTCCAGGAAGGCCTTCGCGTGCCGCCGATCAAGATCAAGAAGGCCGGCAAAGATGTCGACGAGGTCTGGAAATTGCTTCTCGCCAACGTTCGCACGCCGCGCCAGAACTATGGTGACCTTCGGGCGATGATCGCCAGCGTCGATTTGGGTGTCGACCGTCTGACGGCCGTTATCCGCAAGTATGGCAAGGACGTGTTCAAGCAGACATGCTTGGATCTAATGGATTACTCAGAACGCCGTATGCGCGCCGAAATCGCGTCCTTCGATGACGGCATGTACAGCTTCGAGGACACCGTCGAGGACGACGGCATAACGGCGCAGTCTTATAAGGTCGCCGTCGACGTCTTTGTGCAGGGCGACGAGTTCATCGCCGATTTCCGCCGCACGGCAAAGCAGGCACGTGGTCCGATCAACGCCACTTATGGCGTGACGACAAGTGCTACCTACAATGCCGTCCTGCACATGACGGATCCCAGCATTCCGAAGAACTCCGGCTGCTTCCGCCCCATCAAGGTCGTCTCGCCGCCCGGAACTGTCGCCAACGTCGATTTCCCGGCGCCGGAAGTTGCCGGCAACACCGAAACCCATCCACGTCTGGCCGGGATCGTCATCGGCGCAATGGCGACCTGCGCGCCCGAGCGTGTCATGGCTGCTGAAGCCGCCACCGGCACCAACTTCGTCTTCGGCGGCCATCATCCTGATTATGACGAATACTTCGCCTGCTATGACATCATGGCCGGTGGCTGGGGCGGTCGTAGCGGCTTCGACGGCAACAATTGCAACATCGCCATCAACGGCAATTGCCGCTTCAATCCAACGGAAGTCTTCGAAACCCGCTTCCCCATCCGCGTCGAGAATTGCGAGCTGATCACGGATTCGGCTGGCGCTGGCGAATATCGCGGCGGTCTCGGCTATGAGCGGACTCTGCTGATGACCGATGTGGCCATTACCGGCAGCCAGTGCACGGATCGCCATACGATCAGGCCCTGGGCATTGTTCGACGGCAAGGAAGGCGACAATGGCGCGACCCACGTGCTGAAGGCAAGCTCGACCGAGTGGCAGAACGTGAAGGAAGCCTACGGCAAGCGTTCGACCAGCAAGTACGCCAATATCCGCTTCGAGCCAGGCGATCGCATTCGGTTGCGCACGCCGGGAGGCGGTGGCTTCGGCGCGCCGACTGCGCGTGCGAAGGATGCTATCGAACGCGATGTCGCCGAAGGCTTCGTTTCCATCGAAGCGGCAGAGCAAATCTACGGCTGGACCAAGGCCTGACAGGAGAAACGTCCCATGTCCATGATACCGAATTCTAGCGCCGCCCGTGACGTTCGTTTTCACCTGCATGCTCAGACGAATCCCGAGCGGCATGAAGGCGAGGGCCCCCTCGTCATCGCGAAGGCAGACGGCCCCTATATCTTCGACGATGCGGGAACCCGTTATCTGGACGTTATGGCTGGACTCTGGTGCGCCTCACTCGGGTTCACCAATGATGGCTTGGCGAAAGCAGCCTCGGACGCTTACGCGACCATGGGCTTCTATCACACTTTCGGCGGCCGGGCTTCTCCGGCCGTCATCGATGCCGCCGAGGCGATCGCGCAGCTGGTCCCGCTGGACGATGCGCGGGTCTTTTTCGCGACCTCCGGTTCGGAAGCGATCGAGACCATGGTCAAGATCGCCTGGCTTTATCACGCCGCCAATGGCGCGCCGCAAAGGCGAAAGATCATCGCAAGACAGCGCGCATTCCACGGCTCCACCATCTTTGCAGCGTCGTTGACCGGCCTTCCCCATATGCACCGGGAATTCGGATTGCCTCTGGAAGGCGTTGTCCACACGCTTTGCCCAGACCCCTATCGCGAGCAGCGTAAGGACGAGACCACGGGAGCCTTTGTCGAGCGCCTCGCAAATGAACTGGAAGCGCTCATTTTGGCCGAGGGAGCTGATAGGATCGCTGCATTTATCGCAGAGCCGATCAATGCTGGCGCCGGTGTCATCGTGCCGCCATCAGGCTATTTCGAACGTATCCAGGCGGTTCTCGATAAATATGGCATCCTCTGCCTGGATGACGAGATCGTTTGCGGTTTCGGCCGCACAGGCAACTGGTTCGGCTGCCAGACGGTCGGCATGATGCCGGACATGATGGCGATGGCGAAGGGCTTGTCGTCATCTTTCTTCCCCATTTCTGCAGTTGCGGTTTCCGGCAAAATTTACGAGGCGATCAAGTCGATCAACAGGGATGGAAGCCTGTTCGGGCATGGCTTCACAAATTCCGGACATCCTGTGGGTGCCGCCATCGTGACGGAAGCCATTAGGCAGTATCAGTCCATGGAGCTGCCCCGATGGGTGCAACAGCGAGGGCAAATGCTGCGGGCGAAAATCGAGCCAGTCCTTGCGGCGTGCCCGTACGTCGGTCAGTTTCGCGGGGAGGGCCTTCTGCTCGCAGCGGAGCTCGTCGCGAACCAGGAAACGAAAGAGCCCTTTGCCGCTGCTTTCTGCATTCCGCAGCATCTCCAGCGTATCGCCATGCAGAAGGGGCTCATGCTCCGGCCGCAGGGCAACTCAATTACCTTCTGCCCACCATTCATTATCGATGATGCCCAGATCGACTTCATCGTGGATGCGCTGCTGGCAAGCATGAAGGAGCTCGAGCAGGAGGTCATTTCCAAATTGCCGGCAGCCGGATAGAACCTTGAAATGATGAGAATCCAGTCGAGACGGCACAGGCGATGACCACAGGCGAAGGCTCCACGAAAATCACCATCAAAGAGGTCGCGGAAGCCGCCGGCGTTTCTCGCTCCAGCGTTTCGAACTACCTGAACGAGCGCTTTGCAAATATGGGGCTTGAGACGCGGGAGCGCATCAACCAGGCGATCGAGAGCCTCGGCTATCGGCCCAACAACGCTGCACGCCAACTGAAGACGGGCAAGGTACCGATGGTGGGATTGCTGGTTCCCACCGTCATCAACCCGTTCTTCGGTGAACTGGCACTGGCGGTCGAACAGGCTGCGGGCCGGCACAACTATCGTGTCCTGCTGTGCAATACGATGCGCGACGCTGAGCGTGAGTACGAATTCGAGGAGGAGATGCTCAGCTTTGGCATTCGCGGCGTCATCACCGTCTCGCCGATCGTCGGCCGCCGAAAGTCGGCCCCCGCGGATCTGGCGGTGGTGGCAATAGACGCCCGGCGCGGGGATCTCGGCTCGGCAAATGTTGACCTCGTGAATCTAGACAATCAGGCTGCAACGAGCATAGCGGTCGACCATCTCGTGAGTTTGGGACACAGGCATATCGCCTACGTGTCAGACTCGTCGTTCACGTTCGCTCGCGCATCACGGGCTGCAGGGTTCGAGGCCGCCGTCGCTGGACACGGCCTTTCCGATTGCCCTGTCGTCGTCCAGTCCTTTGTCGATGGCATTGCGAGCTATTCCGACGTTGAGCTCTTTGAGATTGGGCGCGGCAGCGTGGCACAATTGCTGTCATCTAATCCGCGTCCAACGGCCATCATCGCCCTTAACGACATGATAGCGGTCGGCATATTGTCTGCTCTCAGGCAGCACGGCGTCGCTGTTCCCGGCGAGATGTCGCTCGTGGGGATTGACGACATCGTGCTGTCGCAGCTGACCACACCTGGCCTTTCCACTATTCGCCAACCTGTGACGCAAATGGCAGAGGCGGCCGTGGAATTGCTGATCGCGCGGCTGCGTTCTCCGACCCGGTCCTCGACCGAAACAGTGTTCCAGCCGGAACTCGTGAGACGCGAATCGACAGAAAAGCCATTTTCGCATGAACGAATATAAAGGCCATCATGACGGAGATCGATCATAGCCTCCGCCGGCTGTGAACTGACTATATCGATCTGTACAACCGTGTGGCGCGCGAGGAGGAGCGCGACTTTAAATGGATGAGGGCATGGCGACGATGATCTACCGTTCTCTGGCGCGTGCAAGCTTGCGCGACGATGGGGCACGACAACGGGACGTACCGTGTCGGAACCCTCTCGCGCGGCTCAAAACCCGGTGACTGCTGAGAGCGACCGCGCGATCATCGAGGCTGTAAATGCGGTTGCTACTCGACAAAAAGCGTTAGTGCCGCCGAAGTTTCGCTGGCATGGCTGCGTCGCAACAAAGTCGTCGCGGTGCCACTCGTAGGCGCGTTGACGGAAAACCACATCGATGACGCCGTGGCGTGGCTTGCAATAAGTCTTGTCGATGACGAAGCCGCGCCAGGTATAAGTAGAGTCGGAGCGTGTTGTGAAGATCCCGGCCGAACGCGGCGGCGAATACTCTCGATGGCATCGTCAACTTAATGGCAACGAGCGCAGACCATGGCGCCGGCCGATTTCGCCGATCATGCTCGGGCGATTTTGGCCCACAGGTTCATCGCCGCTGAACGCAATTGGCGATAATGGTTGGAAGGGATGTCGTGGCGCGGGATGTGGAATAGGTTGGCGATCGGGTCATGGATAGAGACAAATCGTTGTAGATGTCGCTGTGACTTGAAGCGCTTCATGATCCGCTCCAATGAAAGAATGCAAGTGGCAAAACGCCTCCATTAGCGGCTTTTTCTTGGGTTCGGTTAGGTTTTGACTGGCGTTCGCATTGATCGGCAAAGTTTTTCTCTCCGCCGGACAGGTTGTTGTCCTTCGTCGGTTCTCAAACCATTCTCCAATGCGTGACGCTGATGCCGCTCCTGGCTTCGGTCACAGAGTGGCGTTCGGCTCCCGGTTTCCCATTCTCTCGTAGGAGCGCAGCCCGGCGTTGCCAGGCTCGCTAGCGGATCATCAGGACAGCCGGGATATCGTCGACGCGCAATCCTCGCTTCTGCCGCCGCGCCGTTCATATGGGCGTTGGTCACGCAGGATCTGGAAGGCGATCGTCAAAAGCTTGCGCGCGATGGCAACCCGCGCTTTGTTCACTCCTCTGGATTTCAAGTGTTCGTATTGGGCGCGAAGCTGCGGATCGCTAGCAAGAGCAGGTGCCACCGCCTCGACGAAGGCCCAGCGCAGCCACTTGTTGCCCTGCCTGATGATCTTGCCGTGGAAGGTCTTGCCGCCGGAGGAATAGGTGGACGGCACCAGTCCGGCATAGGCGGCGAGCTTCTTGGCGTTGCGAAACCGCTTGATGTCGTCGATCTCCGCATCGATCAGCCGGGCGAAGAACTCGCCGATGCCGGGGATCGTCTTGAGCAGCTTCACATTGGTGTTCGCTTTCGTCATCGCCCGGATCGTTGCTTCCGATTGCTTGATCCGCCCATCGATGTCCCCGATGAAAGCGAGGCCACGGTCGATCTGGATGCGGTCGATCTCTGAGACCTTGACCTGCGCGAGCTGAGCGCGGCCGGCCTTGCCGAACAGGTCGCCCAGCTTCTTCAACTGCGCCGTCTGCTCCGGATAGCGGTCGAACACCGTGACGATGCGGTTCTTCGTCATCGTGCGCAGCCGCAAGTAAAACATCCGCTCACGTAGCGCGACACGCAGTTCTCGGGCCCGTTCGCCGGGCGCCCAGGCCTCCGGCACCAGGTCGGCTCTAAGCAGATGCGTCAGCACAGTCGCGTCGATCTTGTCGGTCTTGATCTTGGCGTCGGCGATCGCCTTGACCTTCAACGGATGGGCGAGAACGACATCATCACAAATGTCATCGAGCCAGTCGTACATCACCATCCAGTTGCGCGTCGCCTCGACAACCGCGTGCGAGTTCTCACGGTATCGTTCCAGAAACCCACCGAGCGACTGGCGGTCGTTCTTAACACGGCCGGAGCGTAGCGTCTTACCGCTACTGTCCTGCACCACCAGGTGGCTGTAGGATTTGTGATAGTCGACGCCGATATGGTAATCATAAGAGGCAGTCATGCTTCCAACTCCTTTATTGAGATTTTCGAAACCCCAATAAGGTAAGCCGAAAGGCTGGAGGTGCGACTGTCCCTCGATCATCACTTGCATCTGAGTGATCCGTTCTCTCTCCGGGCGTGGCCTCTTTCATGCCACCTCTCGTCGCCGGACTGGCTGGTGAGAATTCTCCGCCCGATTATTCAACCCTTTGTGGGAGCGATGCTCGACACCCGGCATGATCTCTCGCTTGGCTGCGCCGTAGGATCGCAGCTTGTCTGTGATCATCACCCGCGGCGATCGTCCCTGGCCCTTCAAGAGCTTCCGCATCAGGCGCTTGGCGGCCTTGGCATTTCGGCGGCTTTGAACGAGAACCTCCAGGACGAAACCGTCCTGATCAACCGCGCGCCAGAGCCAATGCTTCTTGCCGCGGATTGAAACAACGGCTTCATCGAGATGCCACTTGTCCCCAAGCCGACCGGATGATTGACGACGGATCTCGTTGGCAAAGGTGCGGCCGAATTTCTCCGCCCACAGCCGGACGGTTTGGTGCGAGACAATGATCCCGCGGGCAGCCAGCAAGTCCTCGACCATTCGTAGGCTCAGAGGGAAACGGAAATAGAGCCACACGGCCTGGGCAATGATTTCAGCTGGAAAGCGATGTCGGCGATATCGTGGATCACGGTCTGTCATGGCCCGTCATTCGCACATCAAATTCCACATTTCGTTAAGTTGACGATGCCTGACGAAGAACATCGCTGATCGATTTGTCAGCGCGCTTGCAGAGAAAGCTGCGAAATTGCCCGCTGGCGATCCTTCCGGTGCCAATGTTTTGGGAGCGTTGGTCAGCCCGGAAGCGGCAGAGAAGATGGACGAGATCATTTCCGACGCCGTCTCGAAAGGCGCAACAATTCTGGCAGGGGGCCGACGAAATGGCACGGTGGTGGAGGCAACGGTTATCGATAACGTCACTGCCGACATGCGCATCTACCGCGAGGAATCGTTTGGTCCGGTCAAACCGGTGATCCGGGTGGAGGATGCCGAAGAGGCGGTCGAAGTTGCCAACGACACGGAATACGGTCTTTCAGCGTCGATCTACACCCAGAATGTCACGGAGGCGCTCAAGTTGGCCGCCCGCGTCAAGTCGGGGATTTGCCACATTAATGGCCCCACCGTCGCCGATGAACCCCAGATGCCATTCGGTGGGGTGAATTCGTCGGGATGGGGACGTTTTGGCGGTAAGGCAGCAATCGCCGAGTTCACGGATTTGCGGTGGTTGACGATTGAAGACGCTAAGCAACGATTTCCCTTTTAGCGCTGCATGACACGGCTACCTAGTGCACGGGTAGAGGAACTTCCGAAGACGATGCTAGGGATCGGGAACACCACCTGCCGAGCTGTCCAACAGTATCGGGATCGTAACCGGCGCCAAGAAGCGCATCGTCGCTGACAAGCTTCGCTCCTATGCAGCGGCACAACACCAGGTCATTCCGACAGTCGAGCATCGATCGCATCAGGCCTGGACAATCGCACCGAGAACTCGCATGGAAGGCCATCTGATCCAACCGCATCTGTCCCAAAAGACTCTTGCGGATTTATCCTTACATCACCCAGCCAGGAGCTTTCTCGGATCATCCCCAACGAGATGGAGCGACCTGCTCGGATTGTGTGTGGATCCTCCTTAAGTTGGAGGTTGGGGGTGTTAGTCGGCGGGACGCCGGACGGTTGCGTGCAAAGAGTGCGTCGTCCTCACCCACAAGCAGAGCGGCCCGAGGAGGCGCTCGACTACATTGCTCAACTGGAACCTCATGGATTACATTTGAGTGCCGGCGCGTAATCCTGAAAATGAGATATCGTCCCGTATGCAGGCGATCCGGTGACCACCGCTCACTTCCCTGAGCGCCGGACGCGCCAACGAACAAGCCTCAATCGCGAAAGGGCAACGTGTGCGAAACACGCAGCCACTTGGAGGATTCGCAGGGCTGGGTGGATCGCCACGAAGCGCGATCCTCAGGACCGGCCTGACATCCGCATCAACCCTAGGGATGGCGCTCAGCAAAACGGCTGTATACGGGTGACGGGGGTTGGAGAACACGGCCTCCACCGAACCTTCCTCCATGATCCGACCAAGATAAAGTACAACCACCCGGTTGCACAGGTGCTTCACGACCAGTAGGTCATGGCTGATGAACAGAAGGGTCAGGTTCAACGTCTCCCGCAACTCAATAAGCAGTGCGAGAATTTGAGCCTGAACGGATACATCAAGGGCGGAAACCGGCTCGTCGGCGACAATGAAGTCTGGCTCCGTCGCAAGGGCGCGGGCAATCCCGATGCGTTGACGTTGGCCGCCGCTGAACTCGTGCGGAAACCTTTGGGCGTGTTCCGGACGAAGTCCGACCTGAACTAGGAGATCCGCAATCCGGCTTTTGCGTTCGCTTCTGCTCTTGCGGGTATGGAGCTTCAAGGCATCGTTGATTTGCGAACCGATCCGACGCCTTGGATCAAAGCTCGAATAAGGATCCTGGAAAATAATCTGCATCCGTTGACGAAGTCGGCGCAAATCAGTCTTGTTCATGCCGTCGAGCGTCTCACCGTCGAAGGTCACCGAGCCACCGCTCAGAGGGATGAGATTGAGGAGAAGCCGTCCGATTGTGCTTTTGCCGGAGCCACTTTCGCCGACCAGCCCGACTGCCTCGCCGCGGTTGATGGTGATGGACACATCGGAGACAGCTCTGACCGGTTTTTTGGCGGACAGGAACTGCGACGATCCAAAGGTTTTTTCCAGGCACGAGGCCTCGATCAGCGGAATGGTCATAGTTCCTCCCAACGAATACACCGGGTTTTGCGGTCGACTTCAATGCTGACCAAGGAAGGTCGCTGTCTTTCACAGTCGGGAAGGCAAAGCGGACATCTCGGGGCAAACGAACAACCGGGTGGTAGATGATGCGGCGGCGGAACGGAGCCTGGAATACCAACGGGCGCGGGGCCGAACTCCTTGGGATAGCTCTTTAGGAGAGCCATGGTGTACGGGTGTTTGGGTTTGTGGAAGACATCTCCGACCGGTCCTTCTTCCAGAATTTCCCCGGCATACATGACCATCACCCGGTCAGCAATTTCGCGGACGACACCAAGGCTATGCGTCACAAACAGGATCGCGAGATCACCCTCATCCCGGCGTTTGCGGATGAGATCGAGGACCTGCGCTTGAATTGTCACATCGAGCGCCGTTGTCGGTTCGTCCGCAATCAAGAGCTTAGGCTGGTTGGCCAACGCCATCGCAATCATGACGCGCTGCTTCATTCCGCCGGACATTTCGTGCGGGTACACACGAGCGCGACGGGCGGGATCCGCGATCCCGACAGATGAAAGGAGGTCGACGACGGCGTGCGAAACCTGCTTGCGGGTCATCTTCGCATGGGCTTGCAATGCTTCCGCCAGCTGGAAGCCGATCTTCTTGACCGGGTTGAGGCTGCTCGATGGATCCTGGAATATCATGGCGAGCTTGCGCCCGCGACGCTTCAAGAGCTCGCCTTCGCTAAGCCCGAGGATTTCTTCGCGCTCGATCTGGATACTGCCCGACCGCGCTGCAACCCCCTCGGGAAGCAGGCCCATGACCGACAGGCTGAGCAGCGATTTGCCGGATCCGCTCTCACCGACCAGCGCAACGATTTCGCCGCTACAGATCGATAGAGAGACATTGCGCACCGCATAAAGGGGAGCTTTATCGTTGGTAATCGTGACCGACAGGTCATTCACTAAAAGACAGGCGTCGCGATTCGCATCCGCCGCATGTGACAACCGCGGCTCGATTATCGCTCGGGCTCTGAGTCTCGGCTTTGGGTCGAAGTGGTCACGCAGACCGTCGCAAAGCGCATTCATGACGAGGACGATGAAGGTAAGCGCCGCAGCTGGCCAAATGAGGAGATGCGGAGCCTGATACATAGACATACGCGCGGACGCGACCATGAGACCGAGCGATGATTCCGGTGGCGGAACACCGAGACCTAGAAAGGAGAGGCCTGATTCCATGAGAACAGCCGTCGCCATGGCGATGCTACATTGGACCAGAAGCGGCCCGATAATGTTCGGCAATATCGTGCGGAACATGATAAAGGAGCTGCGCACCCCGAGCGCCCGCATGGCTTCGACGAATTCCTGTTCGCGGATACCAAGAACGCCGGAGTAAACGACCCGCACGAAAGTGGGTACGAAAACAACGGAAAGTACCCCAATCAGTGTCGTGAGCCCCGGACCCGCGATCGTCACGACCAGCAGGGCAACCAGCAAGGGCGGGAAACAGAGCATGACATCTGATCCCCTCAATGCGAGAACGGCTGCAATCCCTTTGTAATAGCCTGCAAGAAGTCCAAGCACCGTCCCGATGGCAGCGGCAATCAGCGTCGCGATCACTGCGATCGTCAAGGACACGCGCACGCCATGAAGAAGCCGCACCAGGACGTCGCGACCGAAATCGTCCTGTCCGAGCCAGTGCGAAGCGGACATCGGGCCGAAGCGGCCCGTAAAATCCATGGCAATCGGGTCGGCTCTCAGGAGAAGCGGGCCGCAAAAGGCTGCAGCGACAAGGAGGGTCAGCGCAACAATACTGAAGACAAGTCCGGGCTTCATGCGACGCGGCTCCTGGGATCGAGCACTCCGTAAAGGATATCGATCAGCAAATTGAGGAGCACAAAGACGATCGAAATCGTCATGATGATGCCAACCACCATCGGGTAGTCCCGGTAGTTGACAGAAGACACGAGCAACGACGAAAGGCCCGGCCAGTTGAAGACGTATTCCACGAGGACTGTGCCGCCCAAGAGCCCACCAAGTTGCAGCCCGAAGACTGTGGTTATCGGCAGTAGCGCATTGCGGACGACATGGTGAATCATCGTCCGGGGTCGTGACACACCCTTGGCGCGTGCGGTACGAATATAGTCCTTCAGCGCAATCTCTAGAACGGCCGTGCGCGTAATCCGGAAAATCGTCGCTGAAAGCCCGACCGCGATCGTGGTTGCTGGCATGATCAGCAATATCAGATGCTGAACAGGATCTTCGCTGAAGTTTACGAAGCCGCCGGCAGGTACCAGCCGCCAATACTGCGCCAAAAGGTAAAGAATACCTGTTCCAACGACATAGATTGGAATGGAAATGCCAAGACCGGCAATGGCGCTGAGGACACGATCGATCCACATGCTTCTCGAAAGTGCCGCAGCCACCCCGAAAGGGATACCAACGAGGGCGCTGATCAACGCGGCTGCACCGATCAGTTCGAATGTGCGCGGCAAGCGCTTGGCGATTTCGGCTCCCACGGAGGCTTCGTCACGCAGCGAATATCCGAAGTTTCCGTGCACAAAACCCTTCCAGGCCTGCAGGTATTGTTGGAGGAAGGGCTGATCGAGACCGAGCTGGGTGCGCAAGGCGGCAACAGTTGCCGGATCTGGTGCGGAGCCACTTTGCGAAAGAAGGAGTTCCGCGGGGTCGCCCGGAACGAGGTAGATGATGGAGAAGACGACGCTTCCGACAATCCAGACCAGCAGGATTGAAATCAGCAAGCGTTTTACAAACCAGACCATAATGCTTTCCTAGATAACAGACGTCGGCAGATCCTGGGCATGCGAAAGATAATGCCGAAAACAAATCAGGCGACCGGCAGTAGCCGGCCGCCCGACGCCTCGTTAACTAAAGCGACGTGCTCTCCAGGGTTCTTCCGGAGAAGAATGTGAGCGCTCCGGGAAGGTTGTTGAAGCCCTGGACATTCTTGCGCAGCGCATAGGACTGGTTGCGCCAGGTCAAGCCCACATAGGGGGTGTTTTGGTAGACGAGTTTTTCGACCTCGGCATAGATACCCTTGCGGGCCTCGAGATTGCTTTCCCCACGACCCCTGGCCAACATCTCAGCCAGGCCCGGCGTCTTAATGTTGAGGCTGCGGGTATAGGCGGGCGACAGGGAATCGTCGACGATGGATGTGATCCCGTCCGGGTCATTGTTGTCGCAAGCGGTTCCGTTCACGCCGATATCGAACTGACCCTTGTTGCCGAGCGAAACACGCGTTGCAAAGTCCGGAAGGTTGAGCTGCGCCTGGATGCCGATTGCCGCCAGACCCTGTTGCACAACCTCCGCTGTGGCCTTCTGGATCGCCACGTCGGATGCTGACAGGAGATTGCACGAAAATCCGTTCGGAAAGCCGGCTTCCGACAGGAGTGCCTTGGCCTTCGCCAGGTCTTCGGTCCAGAAATTCGAGCGCAGGGCATCAAAATAGGGAGTGCCCTTGTAGAAAGGAAGACCCCTCAGGGGTTCACCGTGCCCATAGAATGCCGCCTGGACCATGGCCTCACGCTTCATCGCGAAGGCAACAGCCTGGCGAACGCGTGGGTTGGCCATCGGCCCCTGCGTGCCGTTGAACATCAGGTACATGAAGGCGCCCGGTGTCGTATCCAGCTTGAGATTGGGATCTTTCTCAAGGTTGTCGATCGCCCACCATGGGGCGTATTCCGTCATGTCAATGTCACCTGTCTGGAGGGCCGCGACACGCAGGTTTTCGTCCGGAAATGCCTGCAGCCGGATCTTCGAAACTTTCGGCAGGCCCGGCTTGTAATACTTGTCGAAGGCTTCGACGTCGATGTAGGAGCCACGCTCAATGTTGACGAGCTTGAAGGGACCCGTCCCGTTGGCGTTGTTTTCCTTCGTCGTCCCCTTTTTCAGGATCGGCATATAGTAGGTCGCCAGGAGTTGGGTCACCGTCACCGACGGGTTTTTCATGATGACCTTGACGGTCCGCTCATCCGGAGTCTCGATCGAGGCGACTTCCTGAAACTGAGCGCGGAAGTAAGCGGTCGAATCCTTGGCTGCGACCTGTTCCAACGTCCACTTTACGTCTTCTGCCAACAGCGGCTGACCGTCGTGATAGGTCGCCTTGCGCAGCTTGAACGTGAAGACCTTGTTGCCGTCATTTTCAAAACTCTCGGCAAGCTCTCCCTGCAGACTTCCATCCGGGGCAAATGAGAACAGGCCCCTGTGGACAAGGCTCATGAACGTGCCGGCGGCGGCGCCGGCATTCACCCATGGCGTCAGGTTGGCCGGAAAATTGTTGAGGCCATAACGAAGATACTTGCCGGGCGTCTGCGCCAACGCGGTCTTGGCGGCCATTCCGACAAATGGAAGTGTAAGCGAACCGCCTACGAAACCACGACGAGAGATATTCATGCTTTAGTTCCCCTTCTTTAGCTAACTTCCTATTGCGAGAAGGCACGCGGCGCCAAGCGCCGAAGTAGCTGCCCTTGTCGAGCAACCCCTTCACGCCCGCTTGACACGGTGGCCCGGAGTCAAGTTCAGATAGTTATGCAAGAATATATAGCCCAAAATGTAGTCCAGTTGAAATTGGATTGCAAGCTGGTATTGTCGGGCGGTCAAAATTTTTGGTCGCGCAGGCAATCACGCGCGATTTGGTCTAAAACCCCACCCACTGGAGGGCAATCGCGTGAGATCGGTAGAGATCGCCGAGCATTAAGCGGTGAGGGGATGCGCGAATGCGCAAGGCCGGCCGGGCCTGTTGCGGACCAAACCAGAGCGTTGGGGTCGTATGTTAACGTGCTGACCGGTCTTTTTCGTTCGTCCGAAAGACGACCAGTTTAGGATTGTTCAGCGAGTTCATGTACTCGATGGCCTGGCCATCACTGGTTTCGACGGTGAGGCGCAGGGACAGGACTGCAGCGCCCGGGGTCATTTCGAGCAGACGGCTTTCGAGGTCGTTCAGATACGAAATGGTGATGGTTCGGTCCGCATTGATTGTTTCATATCCATAGCGGCTTTTGAGCAACGCGTAGAGCGATTGCCCAGTGATTAGATCCTCAGCCGTCAAATCTGGTACAAGCTTGGTGACGAGATAGCTGGTCTCAATGCAAAAGGGCTTCTGGTTTATACTCCATAGGCGCCGAAGAATGGTGACGTCGTCATCCTCCGCGATGCGAAGGCGCTCCGCCATTCTGGCGCTGGCCTTTTCCACATGGAAATGCAATAGTTTATTGCTCGAAATGCCACCTTCCTCGGTGATGTGGCGCCCTACGCCGATAGACCTGTAGATATCAAGTTTGCGCGCCACTTTCGCTGCAGCGACGCGCGTTCCGCCGGTTCCATTGCTTTCTAGCAGGCCCGCTTTGATCAGATTTGCGACAGCTCGCCTGACGGTCGCCCTGTTGATACCGAGGGTTTCAGCGAAGTCGCGTTCGGAAGGAATACGGTCGCCCGGGCCGTATTCCGAAGAGGTGAGCAGTTCCTTGATGTGTTGCTCCACCTGCCTGAATAGAGGGCCTTTCCCACTGCTGGCCGTCGTTCCGCTTGCTGCTTCCGAAAGAATCTGACGTCGCCCTGTCTGCGTCGGTTTTGCTGCGGTCACGCTCAATTTGTATCCCACCGGTTCTGACTGAAGTGTTCCAATTATAATGGCGCCAAGAGTACCAAAAGTCAACGAAACTGAGCATCCTCAAAAAATGTGGTCTAGTATGCCTTGATCTGGTCCGATATCTGGTATAGCAAAATGACACCGCATATGATCCAGACACATCAGAGAGTAGGTCAAACCATGCAGCCATCCCAAATTGAATCCTCCATCCAGAGCGCGCTTGCAGCGGTTGCGCAGCGGAAATCGGTTTCGACCATCTACTTCGTCGCCTGTGGCGGATCGTTTGCCCAGATGCATCTGCCGAAATATGCGGTTGATCGAAATTCCTCGACTATTTTTGCTGAGACTTTCAACTCGGCCGAGTTCATTGCTCGCAATCCGGTTCATCTCGGCGAAGGAAGCGTCGTCATCCTTTGCTCGAGCTCCGGCAACACCCCCGAAACGGTAGCAGCCGCTGCTTTCGCAAAGAAGAAGGGCGCCTTCACCATCGGACTGACCACGAAACCCGAGTCTGAGCTCGGGCAGGTCTCCGATTCAACGGTTCCCTATGTCTCGACGCCGCTGATCGGCAACCAGGACGCACCGTCCGGTATCATCCTGCGAATCGCATTCGGTATCGTGAACGCTCGCGAAAATTCGCCAAAGGCGGCTGCACTTCTGTCGGCGCTGGAAAAGGTCGGAGATATCGCAGCCTCCGCCCAGAAAGTTCATGCGGAGGATGCCCGCGAATGGGGTGAGCGCAACAAGCGCGAACCGACGATCTACACGATGGCGTCGGGTTCGAACTGGGGTGTCGCCTATTCCTTCTCCATCTGCATTCTCCAGGAGATGCAATGGATCAACTCCCAGGCAATCCATTCCGGCGAATACTTCCACGGTCCCTTCGAAATCACCGACTTCGATACGCCAATCTTACTTCTTGTCGGCCTTGGTCCGACCCGCGAGATGGACACACGGGCACAGAAGTTTGCCGAGAAATACTCCAAGAATCTGCTCGTGCTGGATGCCGCCAAGATCGACATGCACGGCGTCGCGCCCGAGGTTGCCGAATACATCACGCCGTTGGTGTTCCAGCCGCTGATGCGCATCTATGCGGTGGAGCTGGCGGAGCGTCGCGGCCACCCGCTTACGGTTCGCCGATACATGTGGAAGATGGAATACTGATTGACCATAGGGTTGTGTTCTCTCGTCGATCGACACAGCTTCTCTAAAAAGTGTCTTCCCGGACCGCACGCATCGCTCGGTCTTCGTGAGCGATGCGAAACTGACCAGCCCCACGATCTCTGGGGCTGGTCCGAAAGCCACCGAGGCGACCGTAGAAAATGGGTACTTTCATGTGGGATCGCGAGCCGTCACTTCTTGGAATAGGCGACAACACCGTCGACGTCTATGTCGACAAGGGTTGGATGTTTCCAGGCGGAAACTCGGTTAACGTCGCCGCGATGGCCGCCAAACTCGGTGTTTCCGCAGGCTATGTTGGATGTCTTTCCCGCGATCAATACGGCTCGCTGATCTATGACGCCTTAAAAGAAGAAGGCGTTGACCTGTCCCATTGCCGCAGAGCCGAGGGCGCCAATGCCTGCGCTCTTATCGGCCATGACCAGGGAGACCGCCGATTTCTAGGCTCCCGTCCGGGCGTGCGGGAAGACTTTACGCTGATGGACGACGACTACCTTTACATGAGGTCCTTCGACATCGTGCACACGAGCATCTTCAGCGGTCTCGATGATCGTATCGAGACGCTCGCGGAGAACGCCACGATGCTTTCCTACGACTTTTCCAATCGTTGGACGGATACTCATCGGGATCATCTGGCGGACAAGATCGATATTGCTTTTCTGTCCTTGAGCGAGCTTGCACTCGACGAGTGCGAGGGAGTGCTTAAAAGCTGGGCGCAAGCTGGATGCCGGACCGTGGTCGGGACGCGCGGGAGCGAAGGTTCTCTTGCGCTTCACGAGGGACGGCTTTGTTCCTTTGGCGTGAAGCCCGCTAGGGTCGTGGACACGCTCGGTGCAGGTGACGGTTTCGTCGCCGGCTTCCTGGTGGAATGGTCCAAATCGTCCGACCTCACGCGCGCGCTCGAGGCTGGTGCCGTCAATGCTGCTGCAGCTTGCGCGGTCATGGGCGGTTTTGGCCATGGCCGACCCTTCTCGGTTCTCCCGGATGACCTGCCGCCCAGGCGTGCAGCCGCCCGCACCTGACAGGGCGTCGGTCTCTGAAAAGGCGCGGCCGGCGTATATATCAATACTCACACCCGGAGTAACGCTGAACTAGGCGGCCCGGGCTCGATAAAAGGGGATCTTGCTTGAACTGGATTATCGGTGTCGATGTCGGCGGCACGTTCACGGATTTCTTTGCCTTCAACGCTATGAGCGGTGAGAACCGCTACTGGAAGCGCCCTTCCACGCCCGATGATCCGGCAAAGGCGATCATCGACGGACTTGGCGAACTGAGCCGGGCCCACGGCATTGATCTTAAGGACGTCTCGCGACTTTGCCATGGCAGTACCGTTGCAACAAACGCACTTATTCAACGGCGAGGAGCCCCGGTTGCGCTCGTCACGACGAAGGGCTTCCGCGATGTTCTGGAAATCGGGCGGCAGACAAGGCCGGCCATTTTCGACTTCCATCTCGACCAGCCGGCGCCCCTCGTTCCCCGGCGCCATCGTTTCGAAATCAACGAGCGCATCATGGCAGACGGAAGCGTGCGCAAACCCGTTGATGCCAGCGATCTAAGCGCGGTCATCGACGCAATTCGCGCCGAAAAGCTTCCTGCCGTCGCCGTGTGTTTGCTCTTCTCCTACATCAGGCCCGAACATGAAAAAGAGGTCGGAGAGGCAATCCGTGCAGCGCTCCCGGATGTTGCGATATCGCTGTCGAGCGAGGTTCAGCCGGAGTTTCGTGAATTCGAGCGGTTCACCACGACTGTCGTCAATGCCTATCTTCAGCCTCGCCTTGATGTCTACATCACGACCCTGATCGAAACACTGGGCAAAGCCGTCCCCAACGCCAAGGTTGGTATCAACCAGTCCAGCGGCGGATTGATGTCGCTGGCAACAGCGCGCGCGTTTCCGGCGCGGATGGCTTTGTCGGGGCCTGCAGCCGGCATCGTCGGTGCGATCGAGATCGCAAAGGAAGCCGGGCGCTCCGAGGTGATTACGCTCGACATCGGCGGCACAAGCGCTGACGTGGCGCTTATTCGCGACAATGTCGCTGAACTCTCCAGTGGGCGAGACGTCGATGGTTTTCCGATCCGGTTGCCGATGATCGATATTGCAACGGTCGGCGCGGGCGGCGGCTCGATCGCGTGGTTCGATACCGACGGCCTGTTTAAGGTCGGCCCGCAAAGCGCCGGCGCTGTACCCGGTCCCGCCTGCTATCGACGTGGCGGGACCCTGCCGACGGTATCAGATGCCAATCTAGTGCTTGGCCGCCTGCCGTCGACCCTGATCGATGGTGAGATGACGCTCAGCCGCGAACTCGCTGAGAAGGCCCTGAAGTCGGTTGCCGACCCCATGGGCAAGTCGATTGAGGCCACCGCTCTGGGCATTCTCGAAATCATGACTGGCAACATGGTCCGCGCAATCCGCACGATGTCGGTTGAACGTGGCCACGATCCGCGGGATTTCGCGTTGATGCCCTTTGGCGGAGCCGGGGCACTTCACGCCCGCGATGTGGCTGTTGCGCTCGGTATCGGTGAAATTATCGTTCCGCTAGCACCAGGTATTGTCTGCGCCCAAGGGTTGACCGACGCCAAACTTCAGGAGAGCTTTGTCGTGAGCAGCCTGATCGTCTGCGAGGATGATGCCCGCGATACAATCACCGCCACTGTGCAGGGATTGCTCCAAGCCTGCGACGACTGGTTTGAACGCGAGCAGATCGAGGCATCGCATCGAAGCATTGATATCAGCGTCGACGCCCGCTTTCGTGGTCAGAACTATGAACTGAATATCATACTCGGTCAGTCACGTACTGGCGCGCCGCCCGACATCGTCTCCATGGATGAGCTCAGGGAGCGTTTCTTCGCAGCACATCACCGAGCGTATGGGTTTGCAGATCGCCAAGGCTCCGTCGAAATCGTCAACGTCCGGGCCACCGCACACGCCCCTCTGGGCGTGGCAAGATCGCCGATGCAGGTAATTGCCTCCGAACGCCGCCCTCAGGCAAAGCAGTTCCGCGAGGTATGTTTCGGTGTCGCCAAAACAGTGAAGACGCCTGCCTTCCGACGCGATGAGCTTGAGCCCGGAGACCTGATCGAAGGGCCAGCAGTTATCGACCAGATGGATGCCACCACGGTTATTTTCCCGGGCGATATTGCCCATGTCGACACTTTCCGCAATATCCTCATCGAGGTTTCCCAATATGTCTGAGACCGCGACCGTGCTTCACGACCCGATCACGCTGGAAATCCTCTCGAACGCGTTGCGCTCGGTGGCGGACGAGACCTTTGTCGCCCTGCAGAAGAGTGCGTTTTCCACGAATATCAAAGAGCGCCACGACCATTCTACCGCCTTGTTCGACAGTAGCGGCCGCCTCGTCATGCAAGCCCAGAAATCCCTGCCGCTCCATGTGGGTGCGATGTCCGGCACGGTGGCCAAGGTCGTCGAGAAATATGGCACCGACATCCACGAGGGCGATGTTTTCGTCGCAAACGATCCCTACGCCGCATCCGGCACCCATTTGCCCGACATCTGCATATCCGCGCCCATCTTTTTCGACGGGCAACTGATCGGTTTCAGCAGTTCGACCGCACATCACGCCGATATCGGCGGCGCGAGTGTTGGTGGGTCGGCCGCCGGGTTGACCGAGATCTTTCAGGAGGGCTTGCGGATTCCAATGATCCGCCTTTTCTCGGAAGGGATGGTGAACCAGGAGCTGTTCGACCTCCTGCTGTTGAACGTGCGGCGGTCGGAAGAGCGCAAGGGCGACTATAATGCTCAGTTTGCGGCGGTAGCACTCGGCGTCAAGCGCATGCAGGAGATGTGCCGCCGTTATGGTGGGCCTTACGTTGCTGCTGCCTTCGATGAGATCATCGCCCGGACCAAAAAGCGGATGGAGAGGGCGATCGCGAGCATTCCGCAAGGCGAATATGCCTTTTCTGACATTATCGATGACGACGGGCTGGGGAATGAGAACATCCCCGTTGCAGTCCGGATCATCAAAAGCGCGGATCGCCTCACCGTCGATTTCGAGGGATCTGCCCCCCAGACCGCAGGAAATATCAACTCCCCCTGGGCGGATACTGTCGCAACCGTCATCTATGTATTGAAGTGTGTCCTGGACCCGCACATCCCCAGCAATCATGGCCTGTTTGCAACGGTCGACGTCGTAGCGCCAAAGGGGTCAATCGTCAGGGCGGAGTTTCCGGCCTCCGTGACAAATCGCTCTACGACTGCACAGCGTGTGGTGGATATCATGATCGGAGCCCTGGCTCAGGCACTGCCCGACCGGGTGGTCGCCGCCTCAAACGGTGCCAATACCGGTATCTATTTTTACGGTACCGACCATCGCACCGGCAAGCCGTTTTACTTTTTCGAAACGATGGGAGGCGGCTTCGGCGCTCGCCCGGAAAAGGACGGAAAGGACGCTGTCCAAGTTCACACTACCAATACCGCCAATACGCCCGTCGAAGCGCTCGAAAGAGAATTTCCGCTGTTTGTCGAGGAGTATTCGGTGGTGGAGAATTCCGGTGGCGCAGGTCGTCAGCGCGGCGGCTGTGGGCTGCGTCGCATCGTCAGGCCGCTTGGTCAATCCTGCACATTCGGGGGGACTGGCGAGCGCTTTAATAACCGCCCATGGGGTTTGTTTGGTGGTCAGCCCGGGGAGATGGGCAGCTTCGCGATCTCGGGCGACGATGGAAGCATGACGCGCCTGCCGAACAAGATCCCCAAAGTGCCTGTGGCACCCGACCAGACCGTCGTCATGCAAACGGCTGGCGCCGGCGGATATGGCGATCCCGCCGAGCGTACGCCCGCCGCGGTCCATGACGATCTTCTCGATGGGCTTTTCTCCCGTGCGTATCTCGAAAAACATTACCCCGCACAGATCAAGAGCGCCGAGTAAACGGAAACAAACAGGCAAGGCCCGGCAGGCAGGTCTCGCGACAGCCAGCTTGAAACAGCAGGAGGGCACCATGATGGCGAAAGCGCGCAAAGTTGGAATTATTGGCGCGGGAACGATCGGCAGGGCGATCCTCCACGATCTGATGACATCGCGCCTTGCGGAGATCGACTATATACTGATTTCCAATCCAAGCAGACATGTGGACCTGCGCGATTTGGGCCCAGCCATTCTCACCGACACGGAAGAAGCGCTGGAGCGATCTGTGGACCTTGTCATCGAGGCGGCAATGCCGGATATCCTGGCTCGTGTGGCGCCAGCTGCGCTCCGCTCCAGCGATGTCTGCGGCTTCAGTTGCACCGCGCTTGCCGACCCGACGACCGAGGCGGCGATCCAAGCTGCTTGCCAAAGGTCGGGGCATAGACAACACGTTCCCCACGGCGCGATCCTTGCGCTAGATGGACTTGCAGATGGTCGTGACGTGATCGATCGTGTGACGGTGACTACGACCAAAAGTGGCAAAAGCCTTGGGATCGACAAGGATGCAGAGGGTGTGATCTTCGAAGGTCCAACGCGCGATGTTTGTGCCCGCTTTCCCCGCAACGTGAATGTCCATGCCGCCATCGCGCTAGCTGGGATCGGTTTCGACAATACTGTCAGCCGCGTCGTAGCCGCTCCCGGGCAGGAAGACATGCTGCACCGTCTGGTAGTCGGGGGCAGGGGCTTTTCCTGGGATATCCAAGTGTCTTCCCGTTCGCTCGGCGGGGTCACCGGTGCCTACACGCCACGGTCCGCAGTGGGGTCCATTCGCCGTATTCTGGCCGGTGGCGGATTAAGCATTGCCTGACCAATGCGAGGCAACGGCAATCGAAGGGCAGTTTAGGCATGAGCACAACGATCGATATCGAGGCCGCAGCGCGCCGCATAAACGAAAATGCGCTCCGAACGCCGCTTCTGAATTCCCCGCTGATGGACGACGTTGCCGGGCGGCGCATCCTTGTCAAAGCCGAATGCCTGCAGAAAACTGGATCTTTCAAGTTTCGCGGGGCCTGGTCGGCAATCTCCGCTCTTCCCAATGATATTCGCGACCGCGGGGTTATTGCATATTCGTCCGGCAATCACGCACAAGGCGTAGCACTCGCCGCCCGCATGCACGCCATACCTGCTGTGATCGTCATGCCAGCCGATGCCCCGAAGATGAAGGTCGATAACACGCGTGCCTATGGCGCCGAAGTCGTTCTCTATGACCGGCGGACGGAAGATCGCGACGCGATCGGCGTGGACATTGCCCGAGCCAGAGACCTGACACTCATACGCCCTTACGACGAGCCTAACGTGATCGCAGGGCAAGGCACGATCGGGCTCGAACTTGTCGAGCAGTTGAAGGCACTCGGTGTCGCCGACACGCAAATTCTCGTACCGTGCGGCGGTGGTGGGCTGACCTCGGGAACTGCGCTTGCGCTCGAAGCCTCAGGCACTGGGTGGACCGTGCGCCCCTGTGAGCCTGAATGTTACGACGACACGACCCGCTCGCTGGCGCAAGGGTCGGTCGTTGCCAATCCTGGGTATGCACCCACAATCTGTGATGCGATCATGACGCCGCAGCCCGGCAATGTCACCTTTCCAATTATGCACAGATTGTGCGGACCCGGTCTGGTTGTTTCCGACGACGAGGTTCGCAGGGCCATACGGCTAGCCTTCAACCATCTGAAGATCGTAGTCGAACCGGGTGGTGCGATCGCGCTCGCTGCAGCGCTTTCCCGCCAGAACAGAATCGACACGGATACGATTACCGTCATCGCTTCAGGCGGGAACGTTGATCCTCATGTCTTTGCGTCGATGTTATCGATGTAATGCGTTATTCATCCTAGTTTCAGGAAGAGGTTTGCATGACCACGGTACTCGAAAAATTTGAAAAGTTGAAGACCGAGCATGCGCCCGGGCAGGAGGTACGGCAAAAGACGCCCGCCTTCGAAGAGTTGTTGATTGGCGAAAAGCTCGAAGGTCGAACGGTTGATTTCTCCCATGGCGACGTCGATGCATTCCTTCCGACCCCTGGTGCTTTCGAAGAGTTCAGCGACGGTGTGCACAGCGGCGGCAAGCAAGCCTACACCGTGTATCGTGGGCTTGCCGATCTCCGCGAAATTCTGTCGGTGAGGCTCACGAGCTTTACCGGCGCACCGGTCAACGCTGCCGACAACCTGATCATTACCCCCGGAACGCAAGGCGCTCTTTTCCTGTCTGTCGCCGCGACTGTTGCCGCCGGCGACAAGGTTGCAATAGTCCAGCCCGACTATTTTGCAAACCGTAAGCTTGTCGAATTTTTCGAAGCGGAAATGCTGCCGGTTCAGCTCGACTATCTTGGCACTGACAAGGCTGCGGGGCTCGATCTCAACCAGTTGGAGGCAGCCTTCCGCGATGGCGCCCGCGTATTCGTGTTTTCCAATCCTAACAATCCGACCGGCGCGGTCTATTCCACGGAGGAAATCGATGCCATCGCGGCGCTTGCGGACCGGTACGGCGCAATGGTCATTGTCGATCAACTCTACTCGCGCCTTTTGTACGAAGGCACGGAATACCAGCACCTCCGCGCCGTTGGCGGAACCGGCCGCGACAACGTCATCACGATCATGGGGCCATCTAAAACCGAGTCGTTGAGTGGTTACCGTCTCGGCGTCGCCTTCGGCCCCTCATCGGTCATCGAACGAATGGAGCGGCTCCAGGCGATCGTCTCCCTTCGCGCTGCCGGATATAACCAGGCGGTCCTCCAGACTTGGTTCTCTGAACCTGATGGCTGGATGAGCGAGCGTATCAAACTTCACCAGGCTATTCGCGATGATCTCCTTACCCGTTTCAGGGCGAGAGCAGACGTCGCAGTACGCACACCACAAGCCGGAAGCTATATGTTTGCCAAACTGCCGCGGCTTCGGGTATCGCCTATCGACTTCGTCAAGATCTTGCGCCACCAGGCAACGGTGATTGTGACGCCGGGAAGCGAGTTCAGTCCCCACACCGCCTCCAGCATCAGGCTGAATTTCTCCCAGAATCATGCGGCCGCTACGGGGGCTGTCGAACGATTGGTTACGCTGATCGAGCGGTACAGAGAAGCGCGGCCCTAACAGTAGGCTCCTGGTCCAGGCTGCCTGAACTTGCTCCGCGGGCCGCTATTCTATCACTCAGATTAACGTCCACAAATCAAAACGCGGCCAAACGGACCGGCATCTTCCGCGAAAGGCCACTCTTTAACGGTTGGATAGATACCCTGATGCGGATCGTCTTGTTCTCCGGCGGAAGCGCCTGCCGTACAATCAATATTGCGCTTTGCCGTAGGGGGTGCCATGTGACCCGCCTCGTTCCGGCGTGGGACAGTGGAGGAAGTTCGAAGCCCATTCGTGATCGGTTGGGAATAATGTCGGTGGGCGATCTGCGCCGAGCCTTAACAACCATGGCGATCGGCGAAGGACGGAAGTCCGCCCTAGTCACTCTCCTCGAAGCCCGCGTCCCGCCAGGCCTATCGCGAAGCGGAGCGTGGCGAACGTTCCAGTCATACCTGCGTCAGTCCCTCGTTCTGTTTAAGCAAATCTCTCCGTCCGATGGGCAGGAAATCGCGAATTGCTTGCAGCATTTTGCTTCGGCGGCTGGGGCAGATTTCGACTATCGCAATGGCAGCATCGGCAATTTCGTTCTCGCAGGCGCTTGCGTTGCTTCGGACGACAAAATCAATGACGCTGTTTCTTCCGTGCGGAAGATGTTGAATGTCGAAGGTGATGTTTGGCCGTCATCTGACGATGATGATCTCTCTCTTAACGCGACGTTGAAGAACGGAAAGCGTGTATTGTCAGAACACGCCATAACCAGCCTTTCCGACAATGATTCTGACGTTGGAATCCAAAAATACGGCTGATACGTGAGGCGAGCGGATTGCCGTCACCTAATCCCCGAGCACTTGAAGCCATTGAGAAAGCTGACCTTGTTGTGTTCGGCCCCGGCAGCTTCTACACCAGCATCCTCCCTCATCTTTGTGTGGAGGGTCTGGCCCAGGTCCTGGCCAGGATCAGCGCTCCTACTGTACTTGTAACCAACATTCTGCAGTGCCGAGAAACATTGGGATGTCACCTTGAAGACCTTCTCGCCGCTTTCGCACAGCACTGGCCGCAGTCTCGGCGGTGCCCGAAAGTCCTCGCCAATTGTTCAATTTCGAGCGACGCTGTGGACGGTGCCGTATTTCCCTACTTGGTGAGCCAAACCGCAGATGAATGTGGATTTGGATTTGAGGTTCGAACCAGTGTACTCGAAAGCCAGTCACAGCCAGGGCAGCATTGTGGCGGTCGTGTTGCCGCCGAACTGCTTGCCATCGTTGCAAAAGATCGAGCATTGGCGCGATGATCCTAAAGCAAACGTGGTGCCCGGTAGCACGTCTCGTTGCTATAGGTTTCGAGATAAGTCTGCCCTTTCGGGAATGCGATCGATAGTTAAAGCTACATCAAACTATTCGATCTTCCCGCCCGCGCTTTCATTCTGCGCTACTGCATCGACAGAGATAGTTACAACATCGCTTCTTACAAAAGAGCGATAGAAATCAAAAACCCTGCCACTCTCTGCGCGTGACGTCGATTGTATCAAGAGAACGGGTGCGGCATTGGGCAGACCGAGCTCCTTTGCGATGTTAGCTGGGGCCGCTTCGGCGGCTCATCGCCTATGCCTCATCCTGGCTGAAGTGCTGGCATCCCGATGTCTTCTGTGCGGCCCTTCTCAACGCCCAGCCGATGGGGTTCTACGCACCGGCGCAGATCGTGCGCGATGCCCAGAAGCACCATGTCGTCATCCGGCCCGTTTGTATCAACGCATCGCGTTGGGACTGCACGCTTGAACCGACCGAAGACGGCCGTTTTGCTGTGCGGCTCGGTTTCCGCATGGTGAAGGGGCTGGCGAACAAGCACGGGGCGGCAATCGTCGCCGCCCGCGAGGATCAGCCGTTCGAGTCGATCGACGATCTCTGGCGGCGGGCAAATGTCCCTTCGGCGTCGCTCGTGCAGCTGGCCGAAGCCGATGCGTTCCAGCCGGGACTGAAGCTCGCCCGGCGCGAGGCACTCTGGGCGATCGAAGCCCTGCGCGACGAACCCTTGCCGCTGTTCGCCGCAGCGGCAGCCCGCGAGCAGGCCGTCATCCCGGAGGCAATCGAGCCGGTGGTGGCGCTGAAGCCGATGACATCTGGCGGCGAGGTCGTGGAGGACTACAGCCATGTCGGGCTGACGCTGCGTGCCCATCCGCTGAGCTTTTTGCGCAACGATCTGACGAAGCGCCGTATTGTCACCTGTGAAGACGCCATGAACGCTCGAGACGGCAAATGGCTGGAGGCTGCCGGCCTTGTCCTGGTGCGCCAGCGTCCGGGGTCAGCCAAGGGCGTGATGTTCATCACCATCGAGGACGAGACGAGCCACGCCAATCTCGTCGTCCGGGTGAAGACCTTCGAGAAATACCGCCGCGTCGTGCTTGGCGCAGGCATGATCGGCGTCTATGGCAAAATCCAGCGTGAAGGCGAGGTGGTGCATCTCGTAGCGCACCGGCTGACTGATCTTTCTGCCGAGCTTGCCAGCATCGGGTCGCGGAACAAGGCATTTCCGCTACCCCATGGCCGCGGCGACGAGTTTCATCATGGGTCGCCGACGTCGGATCCGCGCGGCCTGCCGAAGGTTCGCGATATCGTCGATCCGTACGGGCACATCGATCAGATCAGGGTGAAGACGCGTGATTTTCGATAAATTCCCTGGGCTGCCTTCGCGCCAAAAAAATAGGGCCATCGGAATACCGAGGCCCTTTAATTGTGAAGGTCAAAAACCTCCAGAGGGGAACAGCTGATACGATGGACCTGGGAGGAAGCCATCGCGTGCATCAGCTATAGGCATACTGCCTAGATATTGTGCGATGCGCAAACAAGAATTGTGCAACGCACCTATGCAAAAGGGGATGGTCTACCTAACACCCTCGAATTTGCGGTTGCTTGGCGCGTGCCGCTCCTTCTCCACCGTACGCCAGCATTGGCGGCGAGCTACTCCCAGACCGGTGTGGACGGACGACCAGAGTGTGGTGTGCGGTGATGTGTCCCGGATCAGCAAGATCTTTGAAACTCGAGGCCGGGCTCATGGAGGCGTTCCATTCCCGCTCTTGATGGATGGCTTCCTGGTCCAGCCCCGGATCTCCGTCGATCAACCCGCTGCGGGGTCCGCTACGAAAGCGTGCGGCCACTCGGCTTTGCCTTCGCGGTGATCGCGACCGGTTCCGGACACTGACGGGAGCCATCGAGCGGGAACGGCCCGCTCCAAGATGGAGCCCTTCGATGAACACAGATCTCACCCTCGCACAGAACCACGCCTTCCAGCTTTCCCGCACCCTTATGGTCCCGGTCACGCTTTTCCGGTCCGGCGACGAGTTCGGCGTCCTTCCGAGCGACGAACTCGATGACGGCGAGGTCGAGACCATCGCGGAGTTCGATCCTTTCGCCTACGGGCCGGCTCATTGAGCCGGCGTTGCCTTGCCGCTTGCGAGCTGCAGGCGGCAAGGGAAGCTTCGCCGCGGCTGGCGCGGCCCTCGGTTGCCAAGGTGCAGATCTGCAGGTTGCCAGCCCCGCCCTTGCCTCCTTTGCTCTTCGCGGACCGTCGGAAACGGTCCCGCAAATTGCGGGAGGAATGAAACGGACAAGAAGGGCGGCGCCAGGAGCGCCGGCAGAATGATGGAAAAACAGAAACTGGAAGACCTGCGGGATCGTGTCCCGTGCGCCGTCGTGCTAGAGCAGGCAGGGTTCGCGGTCGATCTGAAGGAAAGCACGCGGCGGGCAATCAAATACCGGCGCAGCGGGGAGATTGTCATCGTCATACACGGCGGCAGGGGGTGGTTTGATCCGCTGTCCGAAGCCAAGGGCGATGTCTTCAGCCTCATTCAGCATATGGAGGGTTTCTCCTTTCTTGACGCTCTGAATCGTGTCGCGTCGCTGGTCGGGGTCGACTTGCAGGAGCCAGAATGGCGACGCTCAGTGCGCGATGCGGCTCCTGCAGCATCCATCCGGGAGCGATGGGACGGCCGGCGACAGCCATGGCGCTGGTCTCTGACATGGCGCTACCTTTCAACCGATCGCTACGTACCGAACAGGATCATCCGTGCGGCTGTTGAGACCAATGTCCTGCGGGAAGGGCCTTATGGCAGCATGTGGGCGGCCCATGTCGATGACGCTGGTGCCGTGACCGGCTGGGAAGAGCGCGGCCCGGACTGGCGGGGATTTTCGACGGGCGGATCGAAAGTGCTGTTCCGGCTCGGTGCCAAAGACGCCCTGCGCTTATGCGTCACCGAAGCCGCGATCGACGCCATGAGTCTGGCCGCTTTCGAAGGGCTGCGCGAGGGAAGCCTCTATCTCAGTACCGGCGGGGGCTGGTCGCCGACGACAGACGTCGCCCTCCGCAAGCTCGTCACGCGTACGGGTGCACTGCTCGTCGCGGCGACCGATGCCAACAGCCAGGGCGAGAGTTTTGCCTGCCGCCTTCGCGCCATTGCCGATGAGGCGGGCTGCGACTGGTTACGGCTCAAGCCGCCGGCCGAGGACTGGAATGATGCGCTACGCGCTCGCGAGCAAGGAAGAAACGAAAGAAGAATGGAAAGAGAGGGAGGCCTGCCGCATACCCGCCGGCCGCGTCAAGGGTGAAGCTTCACCCGGCTACGCCGGCCCTTGACCCGGCCGGACGGAGAGGCGGCTTGAGGGGAGGGGTCAGGAAGGGCTGAAGAGAAGATGGCGACCATGAGGATCCGCTGCGCTATCGCCCGGACGAGGCTGAAGGAGCCCGCTCATGACCTTCTCTCCCATCCGCAAAGTTTATCAGGGTGTAGCCGATCGCCGGCAGATGTTCCGCATGTTCGATCGACACGCGCAACGCCCCAACCGTTGGGAGGGCAATGATGGTGCACTCTACTGCGGCGAATGGTTCGAGATCGACCCGTCGTCTCATGACTATATGTTCGAGATTCTGCCGCCGCTCTGGACGCGCGGCGAGATGTTCGCCATGCGCGAATTCCTCACCGACAGCATCACCAGCGTTTTCTACACGCTGAAGATCGACGACCGCATGCGGCATTTCCACGGTTATTGCGATCTCGCCGACAGCGGTTCGTCTGAGCGGATGCGCGATGCGATTGTCGAGCGCGAGACCCGGCCCGTGCGGGCGATGACGCACGAGGAACGCCTGGACCACATCTGGTCGAGCACGAACGACGAGTATCGCGGCTATGCCGGTGAGCGTTGGTCAGACCGCGACCGCGGCAAGCGCACCGTGTTGTTCTACGGCGGACGCCAGGGCACGGTCCTGAAGCTGCTCGAGGATCTCACCGAGGACGAGATCGCTGCCAAGCTTCCGGTGCATTTGCGCTATCTGCCTGACGCGATCGCGGCGTGAGGAGGATGCTATCCATGCTTTCCTTTCCGATTGAATCCGTGCGTGCGGTGATCGCCCGCGGCCGCGCCGACGCCCAGGCCAATGGCGGCTACCGCAATCCCCATTATGGCCTTTTTCCCGGTCGCGACGAACAGCCGGGCGTTTGGCTCGTGGGTGATAACGGTGTCTATCTTTGCTCGAACGGCAAATTGCCCAATGGCGAAAAGCCTTTCGTTGCTTACGCGCTCGAATGCGATCCTCGCACGAACGACGACTGGTTCGAGGTGAAGCGCATGACGTTCGGCGGGGACGACGGCGTGGAATTCATCGATGCCGCGCAGCTGGAGGCCATGATATCTGTCTGCCCAAACGCCAGGCATCTCGGCATCACCTTTGACGAGGACTCGATGGAGGTCTTCATCATCGAGTGGTCGTAGCGTCCCGTCATAGCGGGATCCCCAACGTCAATCAGCGTCTGTTAGTCGCCCCATCCCAGTGGCGGAGCGATGACGCGCGCTTTCACAAGGAGATTTGATCATGAGCAACGATCCCTTTACGCTCGATATGTTCGGCAATACTGCACTCTCGTCTGCCCTCGGCCTCGGTGTGACCGCTTTCGGCAGTATTGCCTCCGAAGCTGCCAATGACGACAATCCCGAACCCACACCGCCGGCACCCGCCTCGGCCATGCGGCCCGTTGGCGTTCAGGCCCCTATTGCACGCAAACAGGGCGACCGTGAAAACTTCTATTTCGAGGATGGTGAGGATCGCGGACTGGCCGCCTCCTGGAAAGAGCGTGCTCGGTTGAACATCGCTGCCATTCTTTCCGCCGACCAACTCGAAAAGCTCGCTATCCCGACGACACGCGAGCAGCAGAGGCGTCTGATCCGGTTCACCGGCTTCGGTGCTGGCGAACTCGCCAACGGGATCTTCCGCCGCCCAGGTGAGGTGGATTTTAGGGATGGCTGGGACGATCTCGGTTCATCGCTCGAGACCGCCGTATCCGAGAGCGACTATTCCAGCCTCTCGCGCTGCACCCAGTATGCTCACTTCACGCCGGAGTTCATTATCCGGGCGATCTGGTCGGGATTGCTACGGATGGGTTGGCGCGGCGGCCGGGTGCTGGAACCGGGCATCGGCACGGGCCTGTTTCCGGCATTGATGCCTGAAGAATACCGTGACACTTCCTATGTCACAGGTATCGAGCTTGATCCTGTGACGGCGCGGATTGCTCGGCTTCTGCAGCCGAAGTCACGGATCATCACCGGCGATTTCGCCCGCACCGACCTGTCGGCGATCTATGATCTTGCGGTCGGCAACCCACCCTTTTCCGATCGTTCAGTACGTTCGGATCGCCAGTATCGCGCGCTCGGACTGCGCCTCCATGACTATTTCATTGCCCGGTCCATCGACCTGCTGAAGCCCGGTGCGTTGGCTGCCTTCGTCACATCACATGGCACGATGGACAAGGCCGACACGACAGCTCGCGAACATATCGCCAAATCCGCCGACCTGATCGCGGCAATCCGTCTGCCCGAAGGCAGTTTTCGGCGGGATGCCGGCACGGACGTCGTGGTCGACATCCTGTTCTTCCGCAAGCGCAAGGCCGGTGAGCCGGAGGGCGATCAGGCATGGCTTGACGTGGACGAGGTCCGCCCCGCCACTGATGATGAGGGCGCAATCCGGGTCAATCGCTGGTTCGCCCGGAACCCCGACTTCGTTCTCGGCAGCCACGCGCTGACCTCCGGTCCCTTCGGCGAGACCTATACATGCCGTCCGCGGGCCGGTGTCGATCTCGAGACCGAGCTGAACGCCGCGATCTCCCTTCTTCCGGAAGATCTTTATGACGGCGACCCGACCGTAATCGACATCGATCTGGAGGACGAGCTTGGCGTTATCGTCGACCTGCGTTCGACAGGATCGAAGGTTCGCGAAGGCAGCTTCTTCATCGATAAAGCCCGTGGGCTGATGCAGATGATCGATGGTGCCGCCGTGGCGATCACCGTGCGGAGGGGCCGCTCAGCCGACGGTGTGCCGGAAAAACATGTGCGGATCATAGCCAAGCTGATCCCGGTTCGCGACGCCGTCCGCGAAGTGCTGAAGGCACAGGAACAGGGCCGCCCGTGGCGTGATCTCCAAGTGCGGCTGCGCATCGCATGGTCGTCGTTCGTGCGCGACTTCGGTCCGATCAACCATAAGACGGTCTCGATCTCGGAAGACGCGGAGACTGGGGAGGTCAAGGAAACGCATCGCCGGCCGAACCTTCAACCCTTTCTTGACGACCCGGATTGCTGGCTTGTGGCTTCCATCGAGGATTACGATCTCGAAACCGATACTGCTCGTCCCGGCCCGATCTTTTCAGAACGGATGATCTCGCCACCAGCCCCACCGGTCATCACAAGTCCAGCCGATGCGCTGGCTGTCGTCCTCAACGAACGCGGTCGCGTCGATGTCGACCACATTGCCGAACTGCTGCATCGCGATCCGGATGTGGTGATTGCCGACCTGGGCGATGCCATCTTCCGGAACCCGGCGGATGGCGCCTGGCAGACGTCGGATGCTTATCTCTCCGGACCGGTGCGCACGAAACTTACCGCGGCGATCGCAGCCGCCGACCTCGATCCGGCGTTCAAACGGAATGTCAGCGCGTTGCAAGAGGTGCAGCCCGCCGATCTTCGGCCGTCCGATATCACCGCCCGCCTCGGTGCGCCATGGATCCCGGCCTCCGATGTGGTCGCCTTCGTCAGGGAGACGATGGGCGCCGAGATCAAAATCCACCACATGCCGGAAATCGGGTCGTGGACGGTGGAAGCCCGCCAGCTCGGGTATATCGCGACTGGCACGTCGGAATGGGGCACGGACCGCCGCCATGCCGGCGAACTACTCGCCGACGCCTTGAACTCCCGTGTCCCTCAGATCTTCGACACCTTCAAGGATGCCGATAGCGAGCGCCGGGTGCTTAACGTGGTCGACACGGAAGCGGCCCGTGACAAGTTGCAGAAGATCAAGACCGCCTTTCAGACCTGGATCTGGAGCGACCCGGATCGTACAGACCGGCTGGCGCGTGTCTACAACGACCGTTTCAACAATATCGCGCCGCGCAAGTTTGACGGCAGCCATCTTCAACTTCCGGGCGCCTCAGGCGCCTTTACTTTGTATGGCCACCAGAAGCGCGGCATCTGGCGGATCATCGCCGATGGCTCGACCTATCTCGCCCATGCCGTCGGCGCCGGTAAGACCATGACCATGGCAGCCGCCATCATGGAACAGCGCCGGCTCGGGCTGATCGCCAAAGCGATGCTGGTCGTGCCCGGTCATTGCCTGGCGCAGGCTGCGCGCGAGTTTCTGGCGCTTTATCCGTCGGCCAACATCCTCGTCGCCGACGAGACAAATTTTACCAAAGACAAGCGCGCCCGTTTCCTCAGCCGCGCAGCAACCGCTGTCTGGGATGCGATCATCATCACGCATTCCGCCTTCAGATTCATCGGCGTGCCGTCCGCTTTCGAACAACAGATGATCCAGGATGAATTGCAGCTCTATGAGGATCTTCTGACGAAGGTGGAGAGTGATGACCGTGTGTCCCGCAAACGCTTGGAGCGATTGAAGGAGGGCTTGGCTGAGCGGCTCGAAGCCCTTTCCACCCGCAAGGACGACCTCCTGACCATTTCCGAGATCGGCGTCGACCAGATTGTCATCGACGAGGCGCAGGAGTTTCGCAAGCTCTCCTTCGCCACCAACATGTCCACACTGAAAGGCATCGATCCGAACGGATCGCAGAAGGCCTGGGACCTTTACGTCAAATCGCGCTTCATCGAGTCAAAGAATCCCGGCCGCGCGCTCGTGCTGGCCTCCGGCACGCCGATTACCAATACGCTCGGCGAGATGTTCTCGATCCAGCGGCTGCTTGGCCACGAGGCCCTGCACGAACGCGGGCTCCACGAGTTCGACGCCTGGGCCTCGAACTTTGGTGACGAGAAGACGGAACTCGAGCTTCAACCCTCGGGCAAATACAAACCGGTCAGCCGCTTCTCGTCTTTCGTCAACGTGCCGGAACTGATCGCCATGTTCCGCGCCTTTGCCGACGTGGTGATGCCGGAGGATCTCAAGGCATATGTGAAAGTTCCCGATATCGCCACCGGCAAGCGGCAGATCCTGACCGCGGCTCCGAGCCCGGCCTTCAAGACGTATCAGCGGATCCTCGAAGCCCGGATCAAGGCGATCGAGCAGCGCGAGGGACCGGCGCAGCCCGGTGACGACATTCTGCTTTCCGTCATCACCGACGGCCGTCATGCGGCAATCGACCTGCGGCTCGTGATGCCGGTCATGGAGGACGAGCCGGACAACAAGCTCAACCTTCTGATCCGCAACGCCTACCGGATATGGCAGGAGACGTCGCATAGCACTTATATACGCCCGGACGGCAAGCCATACGATCTGCCGGGCGCCGCCCAGATGATCTTTTCCGACCTCGGCACGATCAATGTCGAGAAATCGCGGGGCTTCTCGGCTTATCGCTGGATCCGCGACGAGCTCATTCGGCTTGGCGTGCCGGCCTCCGAAATCGCCTTCATGCAGGAGTACAAGAAAACCGAAGCCAAGCAGCGCCTGTTTGGCGACGTCCGCGCCGGCAAGGTTCGCTTTCTAATCGGCTCGTCGGAGACGATGGGCACCGGCGTTAATGCGCAGCTCCGCCTGAAGGCGCTTCACCATCTCGATGTGCCGTGGCTGCCGTCACAGATCGAGCAGCGGGAGGGCCGCATCGTCCGTCAGGGCAACCAGCATAATGAGGTCGACATCTTCGCCTATGCCACGCAGGGGTCTCTCGACGCAACGATGTGGCAGAACAACGAGCGCAAGGCCCGGTTCATCGCGGCTGCGCTCAGCGGTGACACATCGATCCGCAGGCTCGAAGACCTCAACGAAGGCGCCGCCAACCAGTTCGCGATGGCCAAGGCCATCGCCTCCGGCGACGAGCGCCTGATGCAGAAAGCAGGCCTGGAGGCCGATATCGCCAGGCTCGAACGGCTGCGGGCCGCCCATGAGGACGACCAGTATGCCGTCCGCCGGCAGATCCGCGACGCCGATCGCGAGATCGAAACGGCCATCCGGCGGATCGGTGAGATCGGCCAGGATATCGAACGTCTGATGCCGACGTCGGGCGAAAGCTTCGCCATGACCGTGACGGGAAAGCCATACACCGAGCGCAAGGAGGCTGGACGAGCGCTGATGAAGGAAATCCTCACTCTGGTTCAGCTACAGCAACAGGGCGAGGTCCACATCGCCAGCATCGGCGGCTTCGACCTCGTCTATGAGGGCGAGAAGTTCGGACGCGGCGACAATTACCATTACCAGACGCTGCTGCAGCGCATCGGCGCGACCCAAGAGATCGAACTTCCTGTGACTGTCACCCCGCTCGGCGCCGTCTCTCGCCTCGAACATGCGCTCGACGGGTTTGTGGCCGAGCGGGAGCGTTATCGTCAGAGGCTTGAAGATTACCGCCGCGGGCTTGCATCCTATCAATCGCGGCAGGGTGGTGAATTCGCCTTTGCCGACGAGCTGGCGGAAAAGCGCCGGTCACTGCGTGAGGTCGAAGAGGCTTTGGCGAAGTCCATTACTGATGAAGCAGAGTAGAAAAACATGCGGTTGGTGCAGCATTGTAGCGGTACCACGAGAATGGCTATCTCCCGCGAAGGAGGCGGCCATTTTCTTTGTTTTTCAGCCGCTTTGGCACGCAATCGCCGCCGTCAAGTCGAAGAGCGAAAGTTACTTATCCACCTGATAAAGAGTTGGATCCACGAGATTGATCTTCTCGCCTGGTTTGAACCCAAATACCTTCTCGAATTTTTCAGGCCCGAGCAACAGAGCGGCTTCATCCAGCAGGTGCTGGTTTCGTGAATTCAAGTATTCGGGTGGCGGTGGCAGTGACGCTGGCATCCTCTGGGCCGCGAACATTTGCACCTCGCTTCTCAACGATAGTAACCGGTTCAACAGCTCAGGCTCGTCAGCCAAAACCTTGCTCGCATGTTTGGTGAAATCGTCAGGTTCTTGCATCGGTGCACCTCCGCTCGGGCTTTGACCGCCTCCGACTGGCCTCGGTCCGGTCCATGTCCCAGACACCGAGAGCGCTTTTGAAGAGGCGCCGCAGCTTGCGATTTTCGCCGCCCATGCCGCGTGCTGCAGGCCATATGTCCCGTAGATGAAAGTGCTCGCCGCATAGCCTCGAGCGCCAGACACCGTCAAGGGCGCGACCTTTCCAAGCCCTGTAGCGTATAAGACCTGATTGGCGAGTTGATGGCAAACCCCGTCAACGCCATAGGTGAAGATTGTACCACGGGCTCCTGGTACAGTTCGCGAGTCCGCATTGGGTGTGACGAGGCAACTGGCGAAAGCGAGGCTTCCGCGCTGGGAGCCGAGCGCAACCGTTGGATTCCCCGGTATCTTTCCTGTCGGGTGATAACTTCCCCAGCAAAACCAATAAAATTTCTTTGCCGCTATCACATCGGCGATTTTGGGATAGCTGTTTTTCTGATTGTCGAAGTTGGTCACCCAGGTGTGGTCGACGGGTGATCCGTTCACGAACGCCGGTACGGCCCACGCATATAAGGTTGTGCTCGCCGCTGCCATTTCCCACCCTCCCAAAAAAAAGTCCCCCGACTTGCTGGATGATCCTGCCATGTTCGGTTGAAATCAAGATGAGCGAATAGAAAAGAAAAAGAAGCCTAAAATTGAACTGGTGCTCGCAGACCAACCGGCCCGCTGTCGCTGTCGCTCAACCGCCCCCTCCTCAACCCTGCCCGTCATTCTCGCAAGGCTTTGCCCCGCTCGCCCTGACGGCCAAGGCCGCTCGGGCGCAGTTGCACCGGCCCGTCCGCTCCGCGCCCCGGGAAGTGTCTTCGGAAGGAACTGAAGACGGATAAGAGCTGGCATTGGGCCGGCTCGGCAATCCCGGAAGGAGCCAATCTCATGCAGATCCTCAAACTCGACCCACGCGCGCTCAAGGATAATCCTGACGACACGCGTCGCTCGAAATCCTCACCACAATCCGACGCGCTGCTGCTTGCGACGGTGAAGGCGGTTGGCATTATCCAGCCACCTGTGATCTCCCCGGAAGTCGATGGCGGTAACGGCTACATCATCCAGGCCGGCCACCGCCGTGTGAGGCAGGCAATCGCTGCGGGACTGGAGGAAATCACCGTCCTCGTCGTCGAAGCGGCGAACGACAATGGCGCCATGCGTTCGATGGTGGAGAATATAGCGCGTGAACCGCTCAATCCCGTTGACCAATGGCGCGGCATCGAACGCCTCGTCGCTCTCGGCTGGACCGAGGAAGCGATCGGCGTGGCGCTGGCACTGCCGGTGCGCCAGATCAGGAAGCTGCGGCTTCTGGCCAATGTGCTGCCGGCCATACTCGATCACATGGCACTGGGCGACATGCCGAACGAGCAGCAACTCCGGACGATCGCCGCCGCCTCGCTCGGCGAGCAGAAAGAAGTCTGGAAGGCGCACAAGCCGAAGAAGTCCGAGCGTGCCGACTGGTACACTATCTCTCGTGCACTCTCCAAGACCCGCATGTTCGCCAAGGATGCGAGCTTCGGCGATGATCTCGCGAGCGCCTATGGCATCGAATGGGTCGAGGACCTGTTCGCGCCCGCCGATCAGGACAGTCGCTACACGAACAACGTCGAAGCTTTCCTTGGCGCGCAGCAGGAATGGATGACTAACAACCTTCCCAAGAAGGGCGCCATCATCGAGGTCAACAATTGGGGTCAGCCGGAACTGCCGAAGAAGGCGGAGCGCGTCTACGGCAAGCCGTCGAAGTCCGATCACGTCGGCATGTATCTCGATCGTGACGGCAAGGTTCAGTCGATCGCCTACCGGATGCCCGAGGACAAAAAGAAGGTGAAAGGTGGCGCGGCCACGACGGGCGCCGCCGAGAACCTCGACAATGACGCGATCGTCGATGCGCCGAAGCCTCGCCCGGTCGTCACCCAGAAGGGTCAGGACATGATCGGCGACTTCCGCACCGACGCCCTCCACGAGGCGCTCGGCCGTGCACCGATCGAGGACGACACGCTGATGGCGTTGCTCGTCCTCGCCTTCGCAGGCCTCAATGTCCGCGTCGACTCCGGTGCCAACGAGACCGTGTTCGGATCGAAGCGCTTCAAGCGTCACGCCGCCCGCCTCATCGGCGAAGACGGCAAGCTTGCTTTCGATCAGGAAACGCTGCGCGTGGCCGCACGCTCTATGCTGATCGACGTGCTGTCGTGCCGGCGGGGGATGTCGAACAGCGGGGTTGTTTCGCGGATCGCGGGTGACGCCATCGGCGCCGACAGCTTCTTAGCAAACATGGGCTCGGAAGATTTCCTTTTGTGCTTGTCGCGTCAGGCGATGGAGGCGGCGGCCAAAGAGGCGAATGTGCTGCCACGCCAGAAGGTCCGGGAAACGCGCTTCGCGCTGATCGACCGTTTCAAGGAGGGTCACTTCGTGCACGCCTCGGCGCTGTTTGCGCCGGATCCGAGCGAGATCGAAGATCTGATCAAGCATGCCGAATACCTCGACACCGATGCAAACACCCCGGAGGATGACGCTACCGATGGCACCGCCGTCGATCGAAACCCTGCGAGCGAGGATGGCGGTCTCGATCCGTCCGAGGGCGAAGATGATCTTCCGGAAACGTTTGATGGTGACGCCGGCGAGGCCGATCCCGACGAGCAGGACGCCTACGGGATCGCGGCGGAATAGCCGCTCCTCCATTTCACTTCCGAATGATCTGCCGCCGCCGATGGTCTCCATCCGCGGCGGTTTCGTTTTCAAACCCCCTTAAAATTCAGGGAGAATTCGCATGTCTGCACATATCGCATTTTCCGCCGCGGTCGGCTCACTCATTTCGTGGTCGGATGGCACACCGCGCCCGACAGAACGGCACAGCAAGAAGCTGGCCGTCTGGAAGATGCGCAACAGCTCAGGCCGTCTGATCCGGAAAGAGGACCCTCGAACCCTTGGCAGCTATACCGCACCGGCGTCCTTTACGCTGCATGAAGGTGATATCGGCAGCCGCGGCACGATCGTCGTCACCATCCTGAGAACATTCGGCATCGACAGCACGCTCGCCTTCACCGTGATCGAGCGCCCGCCGATCGGATCGGTCCGGGTCTTTGATCGACCCGGACCCTCGCATGACCTGATCCATCTCGCTGCGAACCGGGAGGCGGCCGAGGCGTGGCTCAAACTCCACCGGCATCCCATGGCGGTTCTTGAAGAGGTGACGGCCCACGAAGTCGCGGCCGATTACGTCGAGGGGAGGGCAGCATGACGATGCCTCTGTCCCCAGACAATACCGCCGGCTCTACCCCTGAATATTCAGGGGTAGAATTCGGCGTCAGTGCCGATGGCTTTCAGGTTGCCAGGATCGGTGAGATCACCCTTGCCATGCTGCCCTTGCCGGCGGGCGGCGGGTTTCTGGCGAGCGCATGGCGTCAGCGCCGTCCGCTTTGCGACCTGACCCGAGCTGACTTCTACAGCCATGAGGGCCGGCTTGCCGACGAGGCTGCTTTCCAGGCGCGGGTGCTGGAAACCGCGGAGCACGTTGGCGAGCTGGCTCTGCTCGATCGCGTGCAGGCGCGGATGGTCTGCAGCACGCCATGGGGTGCTTCGCAGATGGCGACCATCTATGCAGAAGGCGTCGTCTCGCATGTCACCGCCGGTCACGGCGGCTTCCAGCTCTCGGTCGAACGCAACAGCAAGGTTCATCCGATGCTGCGGGCGGAGGGCGGCTGGTACGAAGAGGACTGCGCCTGGTCGATCGTCACTTTCACCTATCCGCAGCTCTTCACGTCCTATGAGCGGCGGAGCGCCGAAAGGCAGATCAAGGATCGGTGGCCGGAAGCCTGGGAAACAATGTCCGGTCAGGTCCTGGTGCAGGGCGAATCCCACGCGAAAGATCGCAAGGCGTTCGATCTGGCGCATGCTGACGATTGGGTGGTGATCTCGGCCCTCAGATCCGATCATCATCCCGGCATGACCGAGATGATCGCCACCCGCGGCGGCAAGCGAGACCATCATGTCGACGAGCGCCGGTTTCTGGTTCCGGCCACCGAATATGAGGTCGGACGCTTCGGCTTCGTGATCGATGAAGCGCGCCATGCTGCCTATGACGGCCCTTCCAGCTTTGTCTCGTGGTCGGGGAGGAACCCGGCATGATGACGATCAGTCCCCATCTTCTTCTGTCGCGTACGGAAGCGTCGCGGCGCGAGACGCGCCATCATCTCGATCTTGTGCTGCGACAGATTGCGGCCCGTGCCGAGCGTGTGACGGTCACTCAGAAGGCGAAGTCCAGTGGCCGTACGCACAAAAGGTCAGGATCACGCTGGACGCCGTCCGACGAACGGCTTTTCCAGTCCCATCTCCAGGCATTGGAATTCCACCGCCGCGGCGAGATTGAAGCGTTGTCGCGCAAGCTCGCCCGGCAGGATGCGGCGATCGCCGCTCTTAAGGCGAGGCTGGAACCACATACTGACATCGACGAGAGGAATGCGGCATGTCCCGCTTCGTCATTGAAACCGCCGATCATCTGCCGATCTATCGCCAGCAGACTTGTGGTACGACAAGCCTTGGGGATGGGGGAGGCTGATCCGGTGGGTGGAAAACATCACGACGCGCTTCCGCCGCTCACCGATCAGGAGGAGGCCGCACTTCAGGATTATGCGGCGCGGCACGGGCGCTCCTGGAAGCGCATCCTCAACTGCGCCTGGATGGGCGAGGCGCCCTATGACGACGGTCAGGTGCTGCGTAAGCTTCGCAACACGCATGGACCGACCTGGCTTGAACGCTATCGGCTACCGAAGCGGCCAGTTGATCCAAAGCGGTTTCCGACTGAGGGTCCTGACCGCTGAACTGGAACATACCTGTCGCTCGCACACGAGTTCGATGTGCAGGACAAGACCCATGATTGCATCGTGTGACAATCATCTCGTCGCATTGTCAGTGAACCCTATTAATCGGACGTCGTTGCCTGGGTTCACCGTATAGCCGGCTGACCGTTCGCCATGACCGGGCGACAGGCTCCAAATCGGCGGCGATGAAGGCGGGTGAATGAGTGGATCAGGCGCGCACCCTGCATGAGATCCCTCACGGTGCTGACATCTGGTGTCGGCCCCTTGGCCGGCCTGTCCTCCGGTTTTGCTGCGGTCTGAACCAGCGCCCGTTCGGTTCAAGGCCGCTTTGCGCCGCGGGCGGCCGGTCATGCCGCTCTCGGCAAAACAGGTAAGCGGGCTTCGCAGGGCTATTGCCCCGCTTGACCGCCCACCTGCTTTTCTCGATCTGGCCTGCCCGGACCCTGAACCGCCCGGCTTGCGCCGGTTCCTTTCGACCGCACCGAAGGACAGACCGGTCAAGGGGCCGGAACCGCTTCGGCGAACCGAAAGGAAACCACCATGGCAAAGTCCGCGACCTCTTCCCGCCAACCCAGCCGCCCCACCGCCCGCGTCGTGCAGCTCCGCAAAGGCGCCACCATCGAAATGGTCCGCCTGACATGCCCCGATGAAGCGCAGGCGCTGCGCATCGCCGAGAGCTTCGGAACAGCCATCCTCGACAGCGACGGCATCCGCGACATGCACGAGCGCCTGATCGTCGAGACCGCGACCGGCCTCTCCGATGGCCTCGGCGAACGGGCGATGCAAATCCACCTCCAGCGCATCGTCGGAGCCTATGTCGGCTCGGCCCATGGCGCCGGCCAGTTCTACAGCAAGGCCGTTACCGAAGCGCGCGACGCCACCGCCAAGAGTGCATCAGATGCTCGCGACGAGGATCTCGACGGCCCGGTCGGATATGACAGCGCCGCCCAGCGCAAGCGCGAATTCGCCGCCGACATGGGCATTCAGGCCCACGCGTTGCGCCTCGCCGCCGAAGGCGCCGTCGCGGCTTACGAACAAATTGTTGGCGAAGCGTGGAAGCCATTCGATCGCCCTGTCGACAATCCCGGCCAGACACTCGACCGCAAGGCGGCCGAGGCACAGATGGACGCTCTCGGCTGAGATTTATCCGGCGGAGCACCTTGCTCCGCCTTTTTCGTGACGAGGCCGCCTTACTCCGAGGCGGCCATTTTTGTGTCACTGCCGGTGCGAAGCTCACCCGGGATAGAAAAGAAATGAAGAGAGAACGGAACACGGCATTGCGGCCCCGTCCCGTTCGTCGGACCTGCAGGAGCCGGCCGCAAGCGCAACGGCTACGCCGTCCTCCACATACGTTGCGGCCGTTCCGGTGCGTTTCCCGCCGATCGCTCCTGCTTTCGGCCCTCCGCGACGGGGCCGCGATGGGCGCGGCCTCCTGACAAGGAGGTTTGGACATGACAAGGAAATCACAAAACACGCGCACCGATATCTACGCCCGCATCACGGACAGGATTGTCGCTGACCTGGAAAAGGGCGTACGCCCATGGGTGCAGCCGTGGAGCGCGGCCAATCTGTCCGGCCGGGTGAGCCGGCCACTACGCCACAACGGACAACCCTACACAGGCCTCAACGTTCTCCTTCTCTGGTCGGAGAGCGTCGCCAGTGGTTTCACGTCGTCGACATGGATGACGCTGCGCCAGGCAAACGAGCTCGGCGCTCACGTGCGCAAGGGTGAGAGCGGCGCGACCGTCGTCTATGCCAGCCGCTTCACCAAAACCGGGACAGACGCGGGCGGTGGCGAGGTTGAACGCGATATCCCGTTCCTCAAAGCCTACACGGTCTTCAATTGCGATCAGATCGACGGTCTCGCCGATCACTATTATCGCTGCCCTGATCCGATCGCGAAACCGATGGAGCGCATCGAGCATGCCGATCGCTTCTTCGACAACACGGGCGCTGTCGTCCGATACGGCGGCGACAAGGCCTATTATTCTCCCGTCTCCGACCACATCCAGCTGCCGCGGCCCGAACAATTTCGCGACATTGCCTCTTTCGTTGCCACGAGAGCGCACGAAACCTTGCATTGGGCAGGCAGTCCAGCCCGGCTGAACAGGGATCTCAGCCGCTACCACAAGGACCGCCGGGAGAGGGCATTCGAAGAAATGCTCGTGGAATTGGGGTCAGCGATGCTGTGCGCCGATCTGGGTATTGTGCCGGAGCTGGAGCCCCGGCCGGATCATGCCGCCTATATCCAGAGTTGGGCCGCAATCCTCGGCTCCGACAAGCGGGCGATCTTCAATGCGGCGGCGCATGCGCAGCGCTGTGTCGCCTATCTGCATGACCTTCAGCCGGAAGCCACCGCCGGGCAGGAGGCTGCCTGATGCTTCATGATCCGAGCTTTGCAGGGGAGGATGCATCCTCCCCGATCCGGCTGCGCGCGCTTTCGCTCGGCGCTGGTGTCCAGTCCACCACCATGGCGCTGATGGCAGCGCATGGTGAAATCGGGCTGATGCCCGACTGCGCGATCTTCGCCGATACCGGATGGGAGCCGAAAGCCGTCTACGAGCATCTCAAATGGCTGACGTCGCCGAATGTCCTGCCGTTCCCGGTCCATATCGTATCGGCCGGCAATATTCGCGACAATCTTATGGATGCCGCAGCCGGCAAACGCTGGGCTTCTATTCCAGCGTTCGCAAAGACGGTGACGCCAGCGGGGAGTATCCGCCCGGTTCTGGACGAGGACGACGACGGTGAACTCGTCGAAATCGGGTCTCGCGCGACATCGCGCGAGACTGTTTCCATCGGTATGATGCGCCGGGCCTGTACCACGGACTTCAAGATCGTGCCGATCCGCAGGAAAGTTCGGCAATTGTTGGGTCTCACGCGTAAACGCTCGCCTGATCATGCGGTCGCGGAACAGTGGATCGGGATTTCGACAGACGAGGCGAGCCGGATGAAGCCCTCGTTCGAGGATTGGCAGATCAATCGTTGGCCGTTGATCGAACAGCGCATGAGTAGGCAAGATTGCCTCGCCTGGCTGCGCCGACATGATTATCCAACGCCCCCGAAATCCGCCTGCATCGGATGCCCGTTTCACGATAACGGACGTTGGCGTCACATGCGTGATCGTGATCCGGAAGCCTGGGCAGACGCGGTGATAGTTGATCGGGCACTGCGGACCGGCATTCGACGCATCCGTGGCGAAGTTTATCTTCATCGCTCATGTGTTTCTCTTGACGAAGCCGACCTGTCGACGGCCGCCGATCATGGCAACTCGATCTCTGGCCCATCGAATGCGAAGGCATGTGTGGCGTCTAGGGCAGCGTTCTGGCGCTGCGATAACGGATGACCGCTCCATTTGGAGCGGAAGAGGCACCGCCATATGGTGGAACTCTGCCGTGAAAGACGCCGGCCCAGTCAGTTCCTGAAGCGGGGACACTTGCATGCCGACCAGCCGGTGCGGTGTGGGGCGCTGAAGGCAAGGCGGATTGCAGCATAGCCGAGGCCCTTGGCGGTTGGGAGGAGACACCATCCAGTCGAAGATGGCTCTGCTGTCGAACGGTCGGTAGTGCAGACGCACCCATCGGCGATGGCGTCGAAGGAACGGCAGGTCCGCAGCCGTGACGTGGTGTGAGCAGGGTGCCGAAAACGATTGTGCCAGCGGCGTGCTGGTGGTGAGTTCAACGATTGGTCTCGCGGCATGTCGTGGTCGGTCCGGTTCGGACAGGCCACACCCACGCAGACCTCGATGAATCTGGTGTGACCGAAGGACGCCTTCGTCTCGATCGCCTTGGCCGCAACGGCCATACGCGACTTTCTTCCCCTGCCGGCTGCGCCGCCATTCCTCGCGGGCCAAGAAAGCGGCTCCCGGCCGTCCTCCACTTCGTTCCGGCCGCTAGCGGTGCGGCGTCGATCGCCGTCGGTCTTAACACCGTCATCGAGGACGCGATGGGCGCGGCCCGAGCAAACCGGAAAAGGAACACGACAATGGCAGTCATCGGCGAATTCACCACCAACGGCAATAACTCCATCATCGGCAACGTGCGCACGCTCACAGTCAGCATGAAGGCCCGCCTGAACCCCATCGAGCGCGTCTCGCGCGACGCTCCGGACTTCCGCATCACCGCCGGCAACGGCGTCGAGGTCGGCGCGGGTTGGAACAAGGTCTCCAACGACGGCGAGCCCTTCATCTCCGTCAAGCTCGACGACCCGAGCTTCAATGCCCCGATCACCGCAGCCCTTTGGCCGGGCGAGAAGGAAGGCGAATACGCCCTCATCTGGAATCGCCCAAAGCGGGAGGCCTGATCACTGCAACGAGCTCCGCCGAAAGGCGGGGCTCTTTTCGTGTCGCGAGGGAGAGCCGGGCGCAGGCATCGAGCCTGCTCCCGGCTTTTTGGGGTGCCACACGGGAGGTGGGGGAACTGCTCAGTTCGTCAAATGGTGCCATGGCGAAACGAAGGCGTCCAGCACGAGCGGCGCCTCCAATTTGCTCCTCCCGCCTATGGCGGCTTCCGCAAATCGGTTCCTCCACTCGCCGCCTCCGGCGGTCGCGTCCCGCGATGCTGGACCCCTCCGCTTCGCCATGACGCGCGGCGTCGTCTTTCACAAACGTCAAGGAGACGACGATGACGATTTCTCTCGAAATTCAGCGCGAAGAGCTTAAGGCCGAACTCAGGAATGCCTGCGATCCGGCCGAGCGCCGCCAGATCGCGGCGGAGCTAGAGATGGTGCAGGCCGAGCTTGCAGCCATCGAGGCCGAGCAGGGCGGCCGCGTCAGCACGAAGCCTCCTTTCTAGGAGGCTTCCATCATGCTGCCGCTTCCGGCAGCGTGGTCGCTTCAGCCGTTCAGCGCGTCCTTGACCGCCTTGCCGGGTGTAAACGTCAGCTTCTTCGACGCCGCGATCTTGATCGTCGCGCCGGTCGCCGGATTGCGTCCCTCGCGCTCCGGAGTGTCCTTCAGCTTAAACTTTCCAAACGATGGTATCGACGTTTCAGCGCCAGCAAGCGCCGCTTCGGTGATCTGTTTAAAGACGCTTTCGACGATCGTCTTGGCCTGCGCCTTGGGGAGGTTCTGTTCGGCTGCGATCTTGTCGGCGATTTCGTTGGTCGTGGTCATGAAGGACGGGCCTCTTTGGTTTTCGGTCCTTCAGCTTTGACAATGAAGATGTGGCGAAGAAAGGGGCAGAAAGGCAAGAACGCCCGTAAGATCAGCGAAAGCCACAGGAAATGCAGGAAGTCGGTCGATTGAACCGGCTATTCGGTGCTGCCCGCGTCCCCATAGCCACGTCGTCTCTTCGTTCGTTCGAGACGGGAGAGTGCTGTATTCGCATCGTCCGGATGATCGAAGGTCTGCATCATCGTCTGGCCGCCCGATCCGATCCGGCCCCAGTTGCGGATGACCGAAGCCCCGCCGAACAGTGTCGGCTGGATCGCCAGCATGTAGAAGCGCCGCATGTTCTGCGCCGCATCAACGCGGTGAAGATGAACCGGGCATATCTCCGTGTCTTCCATGCCCTCATTGTCGCTATCTCGGCAAGCCGCGTCCAACGAGTTATCTGAATCGATCCGGTGTCACCGATTCATCTTCGTGATGATATCAGACGGGGACTGGGCGAGACGGCTTCGCCGCACGGCTCTATGCGCAGGCGCACCGAACCCGCCATGCGGTTTCGTTCCATTCGGATAACGATCCTCTCGGATGACCGGCCGTGCCGGCGGATGATAACGTTGGAACGGCCTGGTTTGCGGTCAGCTATCGCACCAGCTTCGACGCGCAAGGCCTTCTCCCACGAAAATCTCGCCAAACGATTGCCCTTTACGGCTGACAGTCCTGAGCTTGCGACCATACCTGTCTTCGTCGCGCAATCCCGTGCTCATCGAGAATGGGCCAGCGTTCAGAAGAGCGAGAATACGTGCTTTGGCCGCCTCGCCCTTGACGCGTTCTGCCGTGCAACGGGCCGGGCTGAGTTCGGGCGTGTCGATATCTGCGATCCGGATTTTCTCTCCCTTGAACCAGAAGGTGTCGCCATCGACGACACAGTTCATGCGGCGGCCTTCACCACAGATCGAGAACGGCGCTGAAAGCGCGTCCTCTGCACGAGCAGACGCGAGCACCACCGTCCGATCCATCATGTGCCGACCGTTCTGGCATTCGCCGCATTGTCGCGTTCGTCCGCCTGCTGCCGTCGCTTGCCCTTCGTTGAACGAATCCGGTTCAGGACCGGTGGCAGGAACGGAACATCCTCCCACACAACGTCTATTTCGAAGAGCTTTTCGGTATTGCGGTTTCGCCATCGCACCTCTTCTCTCGTCACGAACGGCGGCGCGATCTCCGCAAGCGCGGCAAGCGGCCCAAGCACCAGAACACAGATAAGGCCGACGGTCTTGACGATAGCATCGCCGAGTGGTGGTAGAATGGCCAGGCTGACAATCGCTCCAGCGCCGAGAAACGGCGTGACGATAATGAACGCGACCCAGATCATCAGCGGGCCGATCAGCGCGTACCACGTTTTCCTCCAATGCCTCATGGGCGCTTCCTTTCCTTCTGCCGTGGTTGCGCATGTTCGGTGTGCGTATCGGTTCCGGTTCGATGGAACCTGTTCCCGCCGACACAGGCTTTCATATCCTCGCGCCGAAACCAGATCGCGCGGCCGCACCGGAGCGGCGGATTGCCCGAGGTGAAGACGATCTGCTCGTCGGCCCGCATGCGCAGAACTTCATGCGGCAGGATCAATGGACGGCGGCTGAGCTGCTTCGATCGCGATCGCGACGATCCCTTCATTCCGGTCGAACGGTTGGTCTGGTCGACCTCGACGGTGGTGTCGCCACAGCGCTTCGAGATATAGTCAGCGGTATCGGGATCGTTGATCGCCGAAAACGAAATCCACGATGCGGATTCGAACCATTTGCTGGTCGCATCACGCCCGCCATAGGCCTCGCGCATCTGGCCGAGCGACTGGAAGATCATCGTCAGCGTGATGCCGTATTTGCGGCCTGCGTCGCGGGCGGTTTCGAGGATGCGCAGGTAGCCGAGACGTGCCACCTCGTCGAGCAGGAAGAGGGTGCGACCCTTTACGTTGCCGTTGCGGTTATAGATCGCGTTAAGCAGCGAGCCGATCACGACACGCGCGAAGCCGGGATGGGCTTCCAGCACCTTCAGGTCGAGGGCGATGAAGATGTCCGTTCCGCCGTCGGCGAGATCGTCCGTCGAGAAACTCACGCCCGACACGAGACCTGCATAGTTCGGATAGGAGAGCCAGTGGGTTTCCTTCACCGCATTGGCGTAGACCCCGGAAAATGTCTCCGGCGTCATGTTGACGAAGACCGACACATTCTCCTTCACGAAGTCGGATTCCGAACCTTCGTAGATCTTCGTCAGACGCGCGCGCAGCTTGGGTTCCGGTTCGGAGAGGTTGGCGCGGACACGGCGCAGCGTCTGGTCTTCCGCTTCCGTGTGCCCTGACAGGCAGACGTCGGCGATCAGAGCCGTCAGGAGCTGCATGGCCGACGCCCTGAAGAAGTCGTCGCGGGCGGATGCCGTCCTCGGATTGTCGGTCATGATCCATGTGGCGACGGCGACGATATCCTCTTCCTTCGTATTGCCATGACGGCCGATCCAGTCGAGGGCGTTGAAGCCGACACCGCCGGCTGTCGGATCGAGCACGATCACCTTTCGGCCGGCCTGACGCCGATGCTCCGAGACCATCGGCGCAACCTCGTTTGACGGGTCTAGAACGACAAGCCCACCGCCCCATTTGAGCGCGGTCGGGATCGTTACCGATGTCGTCTTGAAACCGCCGGAGCCGGCGAAGACGATGCCGTGCGATGATCCGAAGGAACCGTCGAAGCAGAGCAGCGGCGACTTGCCGCCAGCGCCCCAGCTTTGTCGATCGTCAGCGCGAAACGGCATGGCGGCAACACTGTCGCGATCAACCCGATAGCGCTCGCCGATGACGATGCCGCCCGGTTCGGGAAACAGTTTTGCCGCCTCCTGGATCTTCATCCAGTCCGCTTCGCCGTGTACGGCGCGCTTGCCACCGATCCGTTTGGGCGCCACTGTTTCGAACGCGGCATTGCCCTTGATCCCGACACGCAGCGCGAACATTCCGCTGATGAAGGCAATGCCTGCGCCGATCATCGTCACCGGATCGGTATAGGCCAGAACCGATTGTCCGGCCGGCACGCTGCCGGCGATGCCGTTCAGGCGGATTGTCTCGCGCGCGATCGCGATGATGATGACCATACCGTTTCCGGTAAGCACGCTCAGACCGGCGGCCTTGACGTTGACCGATCCGTTCGCTGCGAACAGCGCGATCACGCCTATCGCGGCGGCAACAATATAGGGCAGGGCGAGCCCGGCGCGTCCCAGCATCAGCTTCGCCTGCGGGGACGTTCCGAATGCCGCCAGTCGCTGCTCCATCCCGGATGTCGCGAACATCGCCGCGAGCATTATGATTGCCGGCAGGATCAACAGCAAAAGCCTATTCACCGTCATGGCCAAACGCCTCCACGCCGATGGCGGTCAAACGTGACCGCTCGTCTTCGTCGCCTTTGAGCCGGCGCCCGCCGTCGATCAACAGCCCGAGCAGTAGCGCCCGCTTCTCGTAGCGCAGCCCGGCTTTCACGATCAGCCCGCCGAGTTCGATTTTTTCGCGGGTGTCCTTCTTGCGTGCGTCTGACGTCTTCGACTTTGCCATCCGGTCAAGCCTCGCCAGGCCCGCCTTCATCCGCGCGAGGCGCGAGCGTCGCGGACGGCTCTCTACCGGTCCGGCTGTCTCCGGCTTGTCTCTTTCCGGTCGCCGAGCCCTTGCCTCCGCGAAACCGTTTGGCAACTTCCTCGAAGGCTGCCTGAAGCTCGGCCTCCTCGATCTCGATTTCCCCAAGCCCAGCCTTTAGCGCGATCCGCCCGATGCGCTCGGCCTCGCGTGTCTCGGCCTGTTTCAGCTGGTCCTGCAATCTGGCGATTTCTTCCCTGATCTTCGATGACGGCTTCTTCATTCCGGTTGGTTCTCCTTGAGATTCTGGCGTTGCACTCGCGACGCCAGAATTCCTCCGGATGTCATGAATGGGAATGTGCAGATCTGCACATCGGCAGATCGCACGCTTTGGTGGATGATCCCGGCCGTTCCGAAGGAGCGGCTTCCAAGGGCGCAATTATACGTCGCTGGCGCGACGTCTTGCTCAGACGCCCGGTATGGCCTGGCCGTTCCCGACGAACGAGGTTCGAACCGGGAGCTTTTATCGCCGTGGCCATCGCCCACTTCTCAGCCAGCATCATCAGCCGCGGCGACGGCCGCAGCGTGGTGCTGTCTGCGGCCTACCGGCACTGCGCGAAGATGGAATACGAGCGTGAAGCCAGCACCATCGACTACACGCGCAAGCAGGGTTTGCTGCATGAGGAGTTCATGCTTCCTGCCGATGCCCCGAAATGGGCGAAAGCGCTCATTGCGGATCGCTCTGTTTCCGGCGCCGTCGAAGCCTTCTGGAACAAGGTCGAGGCTTTCGAAAAACGCTCCGACGCGCAGCTGGCCCGCGACCTGACGATTGCACTGCCGCTGGAGCTTACACCCGAGCAGAACATCGCCCTGGTCCGTGATTTCGTGGAGAAACATATCCTGGGGAAGGGCATGGTCGCCGACTGGGTCTATCACGACAATCCCGGCAATCCGCACATCCACCTGATGACCACATTGCGGCCGCTGACCGAGGACGGATTCGGGGCCAAGAAGGTAGCGGTCATTGGTGAGGACGGCCAGCTGGTTCGCACGAAATCCGGCAAAATCCTCTACGAACTCTGGGCCGGTTCGACGGACGATTTCAACGCCCTGCGCGACGGCTGGTTCGAACGGCTGAACCACCATCTGGCCCTCGGCGGCATCGATCTCAGGATCGATGGCCGTTCCTACAAAAAGCAGGCCATCGAGCTCGAGCCGACCATTCATCTAGGCGTAGGCGCCAAGGCAATCGCGCGGAAAGCGGAACAACAGGGTGTTCGGCCGGAGCTCGAAAGGATCGAACTGAACGAAGAACGCCGCTCGGAAAACACCCGCCGCATCCTCAAAAATCCAGCCATCGTGCTCGACCTGATCATGCGGGAAAAGAGCGTCTTCGATGAACGCGATGTCGCGAAAGTGCTGCACCGCTATGTCGACGATCCCGCCGTCTTCCAGCAGCTGATGTTGCGCATCATCCTGAATCCGGAGGTGCTACGGCTGCAGCGCGACACGATCGAGTTCGCGACCGGAGAGAAAGTGCCGGCGCGCTATTCGACACGGGCGATGATCCGGCTGGAAGCGACGATGGCGCGACAGGCGATGTGGCTGTCGGACAAGGAAACGCATGCCGTTTCCACGGTGGTGCTCGCAGCGACGTTTGGGCGGCATGGGCGGCTGTCGGAGGAACAGAAAGCAGCCATCGAGTGCATCGCCGGTCCGGCCCGCATCGCCGCGGTCGTCGGACGCGCGGGTGCTGGTAAGACCACGATGATGAAGGCGGCGCGGGAGGCGTGGGAGCTGGCCGGATATCGTGTCGTCGGTGGCGCGCTCGCCGGCAAAGCGGCGGAAGGTCTGGAGAAGGAAGCCGGCATCGAGAGCCGCACGCTCTCCTCCTGGGAGCTGCGCTGGAACCGCGGTCGTGACGTGCTCGACAATAAAACCGTCTTCGTCATGGACGAGGCCGGCATGGTGGCCTCGAAACAGATGGCGGGCTTTGTCGATGCCGTCGTCAGGGCAGGGGCAAAGATCGTGCTAGTCGGCGATCCCGAGCAGCTTCAGCCGATCGAAGCGGGGGCCGCTTTCCGCGCCATTGTCGATCGGATTGGTTACGCTGAACTCGAAACGATCTATCGCCAGCGCGAGGACTGGATGCGCAAGGCGTCGCTCGATCTGGCGCGCGGCAATGTCGAGAAGGCGTTGGCGCTCTACAATGCCAATGCGAGAATTGTTGGCGAACGTCTGAAGGCGGAAGCGGTTGAGCGCCTGATCGCCGACTGGAACCGTGGTTACGATCAGACGAAGACGACATTGATCCTCGCCCATCTGCGCCGCGACGTGCGCATGCTCAACGTCATGGCGCGCGAGAAGCTGGTCGAGCGCGGCATCGTCGGCGAGGGCCACGTCTTCAGAACGGCTGACGGCGAACGCCGTTACGACGCAGGCGATCAGATCGTCTTCCTGAAGAATGAGACCTCACTTGGGGTCAAGAACGGCATGATCGGCCATGTCGTTGAGGCTGAGCCGAACCGCATCGTTGCGGTGGTCGGGGATCGGGATCATCGGCGGCATGTTGTGGTCGAACAACGCTTCTACAGCAATCTCGATCACGGCTATGCGACGACCATCCACAAGTCTCAGGGCGCCACTGTCGACAGGGTCAAGGTGCTGGCCTCTCTCTCGCTCGATCGGCATCTGACCTATGTCGCGATGACCCGCCATCGCGAGGATCTTCAGCTCTATTACGGGCGCCGTTCCTTCGCCTTCAACGGTGGCCTAGCCAAGGTTCTTTCCCGAAAGAACGCCAAGGAGACGACGCTCGATTACGAGCGCGGCAAACTCTACCGCGAGGCCCTCCGCTTTGCCGAAAACCGTGGCCTGCACATCATGCAGGTGGCTCGAACAATGCTGCGCGACCGGCTCGACTGGACGCTGCGCCAAAAAACAAAGGTTTCCGATCTCGTTCATAGGCTTCGTGCGCTCGGTGAGCGCCTCGGCCTCGACCAATCCCCAAAAACCCAAACGATGAAGGAGGCCGCGCCCATGGTCGCAGGCATCAAGACATTCTCCGGCTCTGTTGCCGATACGGTCGGTGACAAGCTCGGCGCCGATCCCACGCTGAAGCAGCAATGGGAGGAGGTGTCGGTGCGCTTCCGCTACGTCTTCGCCGATCCCGAAACCGCCTTCCGCGCCATCAACTTCGATACGGTTCTGGCAGATAAGGAGGCAGCGAAAGCGGTCTTGCAGAAGCTTGAGGCGGAGCCGGCATCGATCGGGGCGCTGAAGGGCAAGACCGGTATTCTGGCCAGCAAGACGGAGCGCGAGGCGCGCCGCGTCGCAGAGGTCAATGTTCCCGCCCTGAAGCGCGATCTGGAGCAATATCTGCGGATGCGCGAGACCGCGACGCTGCGGATAGTGACCGAAGAACAAGCCCTGCGCCAGCGCGTCTCGGTCGACATCCCGGCGCTCTCGCCGGCCGCACGCGTGGTGCTTGAGCGCGTGCGCGACGCGATCGACCGGAACGATCTGCCGGCGGCCCTTGGATATGCGCTCAGCAATCGCGAGACCAAGCTCGAAATCGACGGGTTCAACCAGGCTGTTACCGAACGCTTCGGCGAGCGGACCCTGCTGAGCAACGTGGCGCGTGAGCCGTCCGGAAAGCTGTACGAAAAGCTTGCCGAGGGGATGAAGCCCGAGCAGAAAGAGCAGTTGAAGCAAGCCTGGCCGATCATGCGCACGGCCCAGCAGCTCGCCGCCCACGAACGCACCGTGCAGTCGCTGAAACAGGCCGAGGAATTGCGGCAGACGTTGCGCCAGGCACCGGTGCTGAAACAATGAGCAAACGCGTTGTCATCCGGTTTCTCGGTGTCGCGGGCCTCGTCTTGAGCGGCGCCACCGTCATGGGGCTCATCGGTGGTTATCGACTGAACGTCACGCCGAGCGAACCCCTTGGGCTCTGGCGTGTGGAAAAGCTCCGACGCCCGGTTCAGGCCGGCGATCTGGTGTTTGTCTGCCCGCCGCAAAACGCCTTCTTCGAGGAAGCGTGGCTACGCGGCTATCTCCGGTCCGGGCTCTGCCCAGGTTGGTTCGCGCCGCTCATAAAGTCCGTTCTGGCGCTTCCCGGTCAGCGCGTCGAAATCACTGACCGGATTGTCGTCGACGGTCATCCCGTATCGGCTTCCACTGTCAGCGCGACGGACAGTGAGGGCAGGGCGATCGCGCCCTTCGCCGGCGGCGTCGTGCCACCAGGATTTCTAGTTCTCCATTCTTCCTTTGCGAGTTCCTATGACTCACGATACTTCGGCCCGATCCCGGACAGCGGTCTTCTCGGCCTGGCGAAACCGGTGTTCACCTTCGACCGGTGATCATCGGCAGGCCTGTTTGCTGATCGCCCTGTCCGTCGCCAGCGGTTGGATCGGCTGGAGCGGAAACGTGCTCACTATCCCGGTGGCGATGCTCTTTCCAGCACTCTGGGCACATTCAACATCCCGGACGACAGCGGCCCTTGTTTCGGCAGGATACTTCCTTGCCGCCTCGCGCGGCCTGCCGCTAGGCGTCGCGAACTTCTACGCAGCGGATATGTGGCCCGGCCTCCTGCTTTGGCTGGGGGCCTCGCTCTCCTTCATCTTGGTGCATGCGGTGGCCTGGGCAAAGCAACCGAACCTGAACCGGGCGGAAGGGCAACCGGGAGAGAGGCGCCTGGCAAGGTGGGTCGCGGATATCCCGCTTGCGGAAAAGGGGCTGGCCATGCGCTATCTTGTGGCTTCGCTGCTGATGGCGCTGCCGCCGTTCGGTATCATGGGGTGGGCGCATCCACTGACGGCGGCGGGCGTGCTGTTTCCGGGATGGGGATGGTGGGGCCTCGGCGCGACCGCGTGTCTGCTGGTCATCATGACCGGTCGAAGGTGGCAACTCGCGGTCGCAGTCCTGGGAGGACTTTACGTCTGGTCCGCCACAACCTGGACGCCCCCGAAAGTACCAGACAGATGGACAGGCGTCGATCTTCAGCATGGCGAAAACCTCGGTCGCGATAACTCCCTCGACCATCACCGTGATCTGATCGCAACGGTGCGTGCGGCGGCAGGACCGGGAACCCGTTTCGTGGTTCTTCCCGAAAGCGCACTCGGCTTCTGGACACCGACCGTCGCGCAGCTCTGGCAGCAGGGCTTGCGAGGCTCGAACCTCATCGTAATGGCTGGCGCAGCCGTCATCGATGCCGGTGGTTACGACAACGTCATCGTGGCGATCTCGGCCGGTGAGGCACAGATCCTCTATCGCGAGCGCATGCCGGTCCCGGTCTCCATGTGGCAGCCGTGGCGCAAGTGGACGGCGCAGGGCGGCGGCGCTCGAGCGCACTTCTTCGCGAACCCGGTCGTGGATCTCGCGGGCACGAGGATCGCGCCGCTGATCTGCTACGAGCAATTCGTCCTGTGGCCGGCGCCGCAATCGATGCTGCAGTCCCCCGACGTCATCGTGGCGATCGGCAACGGCTGGTGGACCGCGGGAACGTCGATCGTCGCCATCCAGCAGGCGAGCGCCGTCGCCTGGGCTAAACTCTTCAACCGTCCACTGGTGACGGCCTTCAACACTTGAGCACAGGAGATACCGGCATGGTCGACGTCGCCCTCATTCAGCAATGCGCCGATCCGGGCCTGAAGCCCGCCGTCGTCGAACAGTTCATCGAGCGGGCAGGGTCGCAGAATCCGCTGGCTGTTACGGTCCGCTCGGGCAACCGTGTCGTGCTCGTCCCGAAGCCCGCGACGGCGGACGAGGCAATGAACCTCATCGGCCAGCATGTCGGCCGAAACGTCGTGCGCGTCGGTGTCACGCAATATCCGGCCGGGCTCGGTGTCGTGGAAGCCGGCCAGCTAAAATCCGACCTTGTCGATGTCTGCGCCAATCTTCGGATGGGAACCGCTCTGTTCGCGAAGGTCTATCGCATCGTCACCAAATGGTACGGCAATCCGACCGACAAGGACGTGCTGCCGCAGGTGTTCGACGATGCGATCATTGCCTGGCAGACCGGGTACTTCGAGGGGACAGCCGTGTTCCGGGCGGAAGATCCGGGTGATGTAAAGGTCGCCCAGCCGGAGCCGGTCCGGCGGGATGGCGCCGACACACAAGCTGGCCTTCCGGAAAATGAAGCCAAACCCGAAGCGCCAGCCGAGGCTGCTGCATCCGATCCGAACACAGCAGGGATCAGAATCGACCTTTCCGGCATTGGCGCAAAACGTTAAGTCCAAGTATATGCAGATCTGCAGAGCGATTGTTATTCCATCGCCCTAGCGAAAACAGCATTTCCCCGTTATAAGAAGCGGTAGGGCAGTACGCGCTGCCCGGGGTGTGGAAACCTCTATCTGGCGGTTGATGCTGGCCGATGCAGTATCAGAATCCTCTGGCCATTGGCCGGTGGGCCTGCGACGTATGTCCAGGTGCTCCGGTGCTAAAGGTCGCAGGACTGTCCAGATACAGTTTCCAACCCCCGGCTTGGGATCAGAAGATTAACGTTTGCGGGGGCGCACCGCGGACGATATTCAGGGTTGGATCACATTGGATTTGAAAGTTGCTTCAGTGCCGGACACATGTGAACTGCGCCCGGTGATCGGGCTGACGCGCGGCCTCGCCACGGCAGACGTCGAGACGCTGACGGTCAATGCCATCCAGCTGCACAGGCAGCTCGTCGAGAAGGCGGATCAACTGTTCCAGGCTTTGCCGGACGACAACAGGACAGGAAAAGCCAATGGCGGCGTTCAGCATCTCGAATACATCGAAGCAATGATCGAGATGCATGCACAGATGAGCGCGGTCAACGCGCTCGTGGGGGTTCTCGGGTACATTCCCAAGATGGCCGCGAACTGATCCGTTTTTTGGTCAAGCCTGATGCGCCAACAGATCGAGTGGAGTCGGCCACAGGTCTCTCAGATCAGCTTTCTACGAATTGCGAGCGCGGTAAGATGGGCCTTGCTCCGGACGTCGAAGCGCTTCATAGCCTCGCGGAGCTTAACACGGACGCTATTGTATTTGATGCCCTCCACGTCAGCGATTTCCTCCATCGTCATTCCGACAGCGATCCATCTGAGATAGGTCGCCTCTTTAGGATCGAGCCAGGCCGCATCTTCCACGGTCGGAGTTGTTTGAAGGAACGAGATGCGGGCATGGAGTTGTCCGACGGCAGCAGCCGCTGCGACCGCGTCTATCTCACGGTCGAGATCGATCGCTGGCTTCTCGGAAGCTAAAGTGAACATCGACATAGAGCCGTTGGCGGTCTTGATTGGAACGGTGACCCCGGAGCGGATACCGAAATCGGCAGCATGCGCATAGAAGGCACGCTCTTCCTTCGATTGCCTCGCGCGATCCTGTTCGCCGGACCACGCAAAAACTTGCTTTCTGGATTTCGCGCGTTTGACGACTGGATCGAGCTTATCGAAGTGCTTGTCGAAATACGTCGATCGCCACTCGCGATGATAATTGGTAACTGCAATGGTATGCTTGTGCTGGATGTGGAGATAGGCGTAGCCGGTGAAGCCGAAATGTTGGGTGAGGTCGGCAAGGCCCTGCGTTAGGATGCTTTCGTCGCCTTGTATGGCCGCAAGATCGGTCAGCCTGTCCAGCCAGTGCTGCATTTTTTCACTCCGTTTTGGTGATCAGGTGGAACAGGTCACGTGAGCCCCTCAACGGTTTTATCATATCTGCCCAAAAGCAATCCTAGATTGTGTAATGCAACGTATGGGACAACTGAATCAAGCCGCCGTTCATTTTGTGTGAGTTTTGGAAGCATTGGGGGCGACTGCTTGAGCCATCTCTGGTAGACCCCCTGAACGACCTCAAATCTCCCGAGGGGCGGATTTTTAGGGTAAAGTCGGAGCGGCGGTCCCGCGGAAATGCAATAAGACATAGACACCACCCCGTCTAATTAACCCCATGACATCAGAGGCTCTATTATCGCTTCAAGCGAAGCGCCCGGTTTGGCCGTTATCGATCCTGAACACATCGCAACGGCCGCGAAGTGTTAACGGGCGGCGTTGAGCCTTAGCACTTCAACATACATAGCTTGGCTCGGCATGATGTTTGCGACATTGATGCTTCCTCCGAACGTCGAGAAGTAACGTGTCAGGTCTTCCTTCCAGCGAGTCGGCCCTTCCTTTGGAGAGGTCACTTCGAAAATGAGCTTATCGAGCCCGAACCGGTCGATGACCTTGCCTATCTCATCTTTCATACGCTCTTCCTGGAACTCCAGTTCTTCGTGATCGATCAGGATGGCGAACGCGCCGTCGTCGATGAACGGCGCCGCATTGCGGATGATCTCCTCACCTGTGGAAGCCACGTCCTTGGCCGTATCGCGCCAGTTTCGTTCCGGGTGAAATTCGAACAAGAACTTCATTTCATTTTCTACCGCGACGCGGCGCCAGGACTTCCATGTCGCCTCAGGCACATCGCCGAAGGTGTTCATAAATTCGATCGCCTTGAAGCCGCGTGTGCGTCCTGCCTCAATCGCCTTCTCGACGCTGCCTTGCTGGTATGCGTAGTGGAAATAGCTGTGGTCAAGGTAGGGCTCCACTCCGAAGCGCTGGTAAAGTTCGACCTTGCGTCGAACCCATGCCTCTGGGTGCTCGATAACCTGCCGGGTCGCGACCTTGACATAGTCCAGGCGCTCGCCGGCGACTGAAAGGAAATCCTCCAGTTCGATCAGACCCATACGTTCGACATAGTAAGGCGCCTCGTCAAAGCCGACGTCCTTCAACCAGGTCTGGTGGAGGCCGCGGGGTTTTAGTTCAAACGTTGGGACTGGAAAAGCTTCTGCCATTGATACTGGTTCCAGGGTCATCTTGATGCCTTCCTTTTTAGAATGCGTTGCTTTGCTGTTGTTAGAGATGCGGTTCACAGGCGGTCCCCCGCTCTGTTAAAAAGCGAGACCTTGGACAGGTCCGGGGAAAGGCGCACCGCGCCTGTAGTGAGAGATTGGAGGCTTTCGTCGCCCTTGATGGCAAATTGCTCGCCGGCGACTTTCGCCCAGACTACGGTCTCGCCTCCCATTGGTTCAATGAGGTCAATCTCCCCGTTGAAGCCGGGAATGTCGGTCGCACAACCGACCGTGACGTGCTCCGGACGGAAGCCGAAAACGACGCTCTCGCCGACGAGCAGAGTCCCGTTGGCCTGATAACAATCGATCGGAAGTAAAATCTCCCCTGAAAGAAAAACCGGCTTTCCACCATGCATCTCGATGCTCCCGTCGAGGAAATTCATGGTCGGCGAGCCGATGAAAGATGCGACAAACCTGTTGGCCGGTCTGCGGTAAATCTCGGAGGGAGTGTCCAACTGCTGGATGACGCCACCCTTCATAACCGCGATGCGATCCGCCAGCGTCAAAGCTTCAACTTGGTCGTGAGTGACGTAGATGATGGTGCTTTTCAGGTTTTGATGCAGGCGCTTGATTTCGACCCGCAGTTCGCTCCTCAACTTGGCGTCGAGATTCGAAAGCGGCTCGTCGAACAGAAAGACGTCGACTTTCCGGATGATGGCGCGTCCGATGGCAACGCGCTGGCGCTGGCCACCGGACAGGTTAGCCGGACGGCGATCGAGATAGTCCCCGATCTGCAAAAATCGCGCCGTTTCCGCGACACGCTGCGCGATCTCCGGCTTCGAAACGCCAGCGATCCGAAGCCCGTACGATAGATTGCCGCGCACTGTCATGTTCGGATAGAGCGCGTAGGACTGGAAGACCATGGCAAGGCCACGCTCATTTGGTTCCGCGTCGGTGACGTCCCTGCCACCGATTGAGATCAAGCCGCCCGAAACGTCAGTCAAGCCTGCGATCGCGTTGAGCAGGGTACTCTTGCCGCATCCGGAAGGACCAAGAAGGACGACAAACTCGCCGTCTTTGACATCGAGTTGCAGGTTCTCCAGCACCTTCACCGCGCCGTAACCAATGTCGAGATCGCATACAGAAATATTGGACATAATCAGCCTTTCAGCGCGCCAGCAGCGACACCGCGGACGAACCATTTGCCTGAGAGAAAATAGACGGCGAGCGGAACCAGAGCGGTGATGAGTGTGGCCGCCATGTCGAGGTTGTACTGTTTTGCCCCGAACTCGCTGTTGACGATGTTGTTCAGTTGCACAGTCATCGGGAGGTTGCTGCTGCCCGCAAAAATCAGCCCGAGCTGAAAGTCGTTCCAGATGCTTGTGACCTGAAAAATCACGGCAACGATGAGAATCGGCATTGAGAGGGGCAACATGATCGTCACGAAGATCCGCCAGAAGCCGGCGCCGTCGATGCGCGCGGCCTTATAGAGTTCGATAGGCAGCCCGACAAAATAGTTGCGGAAAATCAAGGTCAGTGAAGGGAGGCCGAAAATCGTGTGGATCAACACTATGCCGGGCAGCGTCCCAAACAGGCCGACTGATGCGTACATTCGGACCAAAGGGTACATGTAGACTTGATAGGGAACGAAAGCCCCGGTCATCAAGCACGCGAAAACCAGGTTGGCCCCCCGGAAATTCCAGAATGAAAGGACGTAGCCGTTGACGCTGCCGATGGCGACGGACAGGACAACGGACGGAATGAGAATTTTGACCGAATTCCAGAACCCGACCTGCATGCCTTGGCAATTGAGGCCGGTGCAGGCCGAACTCCATGCACGGGACCAGGTCTCAAGCGAAGGGTCTACCGGCAGGGAAAAGATCATGCCCGAATTGATTTCGGGTAAAGACTTGAGAGACGTTGTCACCATAACGAACAATGGCAGGGCGAAGAAGATCGCGGCCATCACGAGGAATGCGTAAAGTCCCACCCTCTTGACTGAGAACGGCTTTCCGCGGCGGACGTGCGAGCCACTCATCGGCCACTCCTCTGCAGTTTCTTGAATCTGGCGTAGTACAGCCACGGGGCGGCAATGATCCCGACGGTGAGCAGCATGACTGTTGCACCTGCGGTGGCGCGGCCGATGTTGGCCCGGTCGAACATGTAGTCGAGGACGAATTTCGCTGGTACTTCGGTGGCAATACCGGGGCCACCGCCCGTCATTGCCACGACGACGTCGTAACTCTTGATCGAACCGGCCGAAAGCAGCACGAAGCAGGTGACGAAGATCGGCAGGAGCATGGGGGCGACGACGTCCTTATACATCCGCCATTTGGGAATCCCGTCGATCTGGCTCGCCTTCCAGATTTCGCTATCCACGCCGCGCAACCCGGCTAGAAGCAGCGCCATGACGAAGCCCGAGCCATGCCAGATGGCGGCGAAGGCAACCGCGAAAATGGCAAGATTACGGTCACCCAGAGGATCGAAACTGAACGAGGTCCACCCGAGTTTGTGAATGAAGTCCTGAATGCCGTATTGGGGGTTTAAGAGCCACTGCCAGACCAGACCGGTGACGATGAACGATACCGAGTGTGGAAACAAGAAAGCCGTCCGAAACACCCCTTCGGCCTTTACGCCCTGATCGATGCAAATCGCAAGGAAATAGCCGATGAAAAGGCACCCACCGATATAGGTCACGGCATAGAGGGCAAGGTTGGTAAGCGATGTAATCCATCGGCCAGCACCAAAGATGTCATGGTAGTTCTGCAATCCAACAAACGTATAGTCAGGAAGCAGTTTGGAGGCGGTGAACGAAATGACCACCGTCCAGGTGATACACCCGACGTAGACGACGAGAACTGCTAGCATCGTTGGGCTGAATGCCAGCTTCGCTGAAAGCTTCTTCATGCAATATCCTTTTCATGTCCGGCTGAAACTGGCCGGACACCGGATTGCCTTTATGGGAAAATCAGGCTCGTCACTGAAGCAGGTCGGAGAACTGCTCGGCGCCCTCTTCTGGCGACATCGTGGATCCGAAGAACTCCACAAGCATGTCCTCGATCTCCCCCTCGACATCCGAGGGGATAACCATCCGGGGACGAGGTGACCGTGTCTCGGGGCTGGAGGCGGCTTTCAATGCTGCTTGCGAGCAGACATCGAAGTCGGCCGGATTGACGTCCGTTCTGGCAGGGATGGACCCTTTCAGGAGGCTGAATTCTGTCTGGGCCTTCACGTCGGCAAAGGCTTGAATAAGCTTATCTTGGGCCGGAGAAATTGCATCGCCTTTTTTGGGGAAGATGATGACGTCCCCACCCATGATGACAGTGCCTTTGGGCAGCATGCAGCCATATTCCTTACCCGCCGTCAGTTTGTTCGAAATGAACTCTGCCTTGGCCCAGTCGCCGACGACCTGGAAGCCGGCTTGCCCATTGATCAGCATCTGCGTCGCTTGGTTCCAGCTACGGCCTGACCAGTTACTGTCTGTGTAGTCACGGAGCTTCGCAAATGTCTGGAAGGTCTTCAGGATGCCTGCTTCATCAACGGTGGGATCTCGCTTGGTGAAAAGACGATTGTAGTGTTCAGTCCCGAGATAGTCAGCCAAAATCGAGTAGAAGACGAGCCCAATATAGCCGTCTCCGCCTACCGCCAAAGGAACAAGACCCTTGCCTTTAAGGGTTTCCATCGCAGCCAGCATCCCATCCCAGTCAACAGGAGGGCGGCTGATCCCAGCGTCGGCCAGAACCTTGTTGCTGTAGAAGACGAAGTTGACGCCGGACATGTTGACCGGTAGCGCATAGATTTCGCCGTCGCGCTTGGCGACGTTGAGAAGCGCTTCAGGTATTACCTTCTCCCAATTGCCTTTTGCCGCGTAACTTTGAAGGCTGTTGAGCTTGCCCGAGCTGACCAGATCATAGAACTGCGTGCTGGTATTAAATTGTGCAGCATCCGGTGGACTTCCTGCGATTATGCGAGCCACGGCAGCACTTCGCGAGTTATTGCCGCCAGCCGTGGCGATATCGATCCACTTGCCCCCTGCGGCATTAAACGCATCGGCGAATTTCGCAATCGCGGCCGCCTCCCCTTCCGAAGTCCATGAATGCATGACTTCGGCAGCATCCTGAGCTCGACCAGTCGTTCCCATCGAAAGCGCTGCGACCGTCGCCGCGGCAAAAGCTATACCAATCTTGGCCATTTCATACACCTCCCTGTGTATTAACTGTAGTGTATCTATCATTACACGGTTTTTGTGTCAACTAGCCTCCGGGCTTGCGGGGATTGCATGAATTAATACACTTTGATACCGTATCAAACATGAGCGATGATGCAGTGTACACTCACCTCCACAATCTAGCCGGGACAGCGTTTTCCGGAGACAAAGTCCCGTCCGTCAGACAGTTGATGAAGCAGTTCAATCGCTCCCAACTGGTGATCGAGCGAGCGTTGGCGCGACTGAAAGCGGAGAGATTGATCCAGGCGGAGGGCGGACGCGGAACCTTTTTTGTGGGGCGGTCGCAAAAGCCAACACGTGCGACCGCGTCTTCAGTAGGACGATCCATTCTGATTCTCAGACGATCGGTCAGCATCAGACAGGGTCAGGTCGTGCTTGAAGATCTGCGTGAGCAGCTCACCGCCGAAGGTCACCGACTGCTTGAGGTGTCATACACGGACGCAGAGCATGCGAGAACCGTATTAAAGACGATGCCCAAGTTCGACACCTGCATTATCCAAAACTCCTTTGAGCCGGTTTCGATTGATACGTTGGCAGCGATCAAGCACAAAGCCGACAGTATTGTTTTCCATGGCCTTGGGATCACAGGCTCGGAAGTAGATTGCGTCGGCCATGAATGGGGGGGCGCGATCAGCCAAGCCCTAAGGTTACTTGAAAAGTCCGGCCATGAATCGATTGCGTTTGCAACGACAGCTTTTCCAAATATAGCCAACGCGATGGGCAAGCGACGGTTTCATGAGTATTCTTCGTCCCGCGGCGTTGATCCAGCCCGGTTCCTGATAGAACTCTCCAAGCTTCCGCATGAAGACTACGAGGAGGGCCTCGCCAAAGAGATTGAGAGCCGGCGCGGCCGCGACGGCAAGCTCCCGTTCACTGCCCTGATCGCGTGGGGCGTCGAATCCGGGGCGCGCTTGCGCCGCCATCTCAACGACGGCGGAATTTCACTACCAGGGGATCTCGGCATTGTACTTCTCGGCCATCCCGACATGAGGCACGAACACGATGATTTTTTCTCCATTATCGGCCCGACCGCAGCTGCGCAAGCTAAAGGCCTTCACACGCTGATGCATCATCGTTGGCGCGAGCCGTCTGCCCCGTCGATGATCGTTTTCCTTGAGTCAGAAACGAACATCAGTCATTCCTCGATTCAACGAATAGGCTCGGCCAACAAAACGGATTAGGGTGACGACAACTGTCAAGTTGCTAAGCAGCCCGCCGCGCTTTGAGGGCGTCTCAAAAGACCGGGTTGGTGCGGCACTATAACTCCCCGTCGAATTGGAATTCGGACATCTTTCCTGCGTTGAAGTCGTTCGTCCCGGAAGGGGCCAGAATGGGCTGTGAACGGTTGTTAAGAAGTGCGGCTATTCGGTGCTGAGACAGTCGCAGAGGTTTTTTCGGCAGTGAGTTCGTTGTTCTGAGGCGGCCGGCCGCGTCGAGAAGTATCCCTGGCGGCTTTGGGGCGAGAAGGTCAGGACTGGTGCAGCCGCAGCGCGTGCCGTAATCTTTCCGTAGATTGATGAAGGCAGGCACAGCGCCGAACGAACGGCTAATTCTACCCGGCGCCGCGCCCCACACCGTGCGGAACACGAATGCCGGGCGATTATGGCGCAGACGGGGCCTCGCGTCCTGTCGTGACAGTTGCCACAGGGCGGGTGAAGGGGTCGGTTCCGGCTGGGGGCGAAATGACACTGTAAGCGCAAGCGGCTGCTGTCCCAATTGAACCCTCTTGAATTTTAGGCTCGGGAAGTCGTTATTCCTACGGCTAATCGTTGTCCAAAACAGACTAAAGTTCAGTTGGGACAGCGACGGTTTGAGCGGAATGCGCCAACAGTAGACATTGCGGCCGCCGCAAAACTCACTATTCTGGGGCGTCGCAAAAGTCGGGAAACAAGTCTCGCCCTAATCGGGATTTTTGCGAATCTGATCCGCATTGGAGACTGTCGTGCGAATAGCCTGCCTGCATACAGCCTGGAGTAATATTTCTGTTTTTGAAGCTGCCGCGAAAGAGATCGACCTTCCAACGGGTGTCCTTTCACATGAAGTTCGCCCGGACCTTCTTGAAAAGGCGGAACAGGCCGGTGGATTAACCTGCGATATCGCGCATGAAACGGCTTCAGTTTTGCGCATGCTCTGCCAGAACGCCGATGCAGTTGTCCTGACATGCTCCACTCTGGGACCCTCGGTCGAGGAACTCATCGGCAGGACGCCTGTCCCGGTCCTGCGAGTGGATGAGGCTCTTGCCAGAGAAGCCATAGGCATAGGCGGGAAGGTAGTTGTGCTCTGCGCCGTGGAAACAACCTTGGAACCGACGGCACGATTGTTTGCCAAGGTGGCCGAGCCAACCCGGACACCCTATGACGTTCAGATCGTACCGGGCGCATGGGCGCGTTTCAAAGCAGGCGATCGCGACGGCTACCTTTCGGCAATCGCACACGCCGCCGATACGGCGTATCGGGAAGGTGCGGCCATCGTTGCCCTCGCACAAGCATCCATGGCTGGCGCATCCGACCTAGTATGCAAAGGCCCCAAGCCTCTAAGCAGTCCTATAGCAGGACTTGCCGCCGCTGCCAGTATGATGTCGCGAAAATCTTACAGAGCGTCCGAAAACTCGGCTCAGGAAAATTTCATTAGAAGATAATCCTAGGCCGCCGCCTATATTCTTGCCATCCTCAGCGCAGGCATGGCAAAATATGCCAATTTGCGGAACCAGATTCTACCCTGTCGAGATCGTTTCGAGTTTTCTGACGGTCTGCTTAACATACGCGACAAAGCCAGCGGCTTTAACGCATCAGATGAATGCCTGTCGTAATACTTAGTCGCAAGATTCGAAGTTTCGCGACCGAATTGTGCAACGAGCTGATGTCAGCTACGAGCCGATACTCTTGATTTAATCCGTGGTTGATCGACTGACCCTGCTGTGATTCACTCGTCGCGTGACTTCGAGAGGAGAGCATGGCGATGATGGGCATTCAGGACGAGCCTGCGCAGTTGTTCTACGATTTCTGTCTGGATGATCACGTTCCTGGCGATCATATGCTTCGTGGTATCGATCGCTTCCTGGACCTCGGTGATGTCAGAGAGAAGCTCAGGCCTTTCTACCGTTCGATCGGTCGACCTTCCATTCCGAAGGATGTGCTCGTTTTGCCCGTGCCGAGCGCCGACGGGATGCCGCCAGGCGGTATCAGACGAGCCGAAACGGCCGTTTTGCTCACGCGGCTCGCAGCCGCCGATATCGAACCCGGCGCAAAATAGTGACGCACCAGGGTTCGCTTGCGAGCTTCGCCGCACAAAAACGCCAGTGCAAGGAGAATGCGGAAGGTCCAATCGGCGATGCGCAGCGCCTTCGACGTCAGCTCGAGCGACATGTCGGACCCTCCTAGAGCCGCATCCAGCCACCATCGACGACGAGCGTCTGGCCGGTGACGAAGCGAGCATCGTCGCTGGTGAGGAAAGCGACGGGACCGGCAATATCCGCCGGTGTCCCGAGGCGCTTGATTGCCTGCTGCATGTAAACCTGCGCCTTCTGCTCGTTGGGCATGCCACTGGCACCTTCGGTATCGGTAATGCCGGGATGAGCCGCATTGACGATGATATTGTCGGCGGCAAGCTCGTTTGCGAGCGCGCGGACGAGCCCGATCACACCCATTTTCGAGGTCATGTAGTGGGAGAAGCCCATGCCGGGCGGCGTGACCATGCCGACGGCATCGGAGCCGATCGCCACGATCGAGCCGCCGCCGCCTTTACGCATCAGGGGAACGATGGCGCGCGCACCGAGCAGGTGGGCATCGAGATTGATCGCCATGACCTCGCGCCATTTTTCCGGGGTCATTTCGTCAAGGCTCGCCATTGGATAGATACCGGCGGCATGGACGAGGATATCGGCCCGGCCGAAGGTCGCCTCGACTTCGTTTGCGACATTCGTCCAGTCTGCCTCTTTCGTGACATCGGCTGCGATGGCGATCGCGCCATTGCCGATCGACGATGCGGCTTCGGACGCCTTTTCGCGTTTGACCAAAACGACCTTTGCGCCGCGCTTGGCAAGCAGATCGGCAACGCCGCGACCGATCCCCTGCTTGCCGCCTGTTACGATCGCGATTTTTCCTTCATGTGTGGTCATTGTTGTGTTCCTTCCAAGGTTGATGATGTGGCAAGCGTGCGCAGGCGCGGCTCACCGATTTCGGACAACATGTCCGTGTGGCGCGGCGACCAGCCGAGCGATTTGCGCGTTTGCGCATCCCGTACCCGGCTCGATACACTCATGATCAGCGCGCCAAATTCGCCCCAGATGTCGGCGGCCTCGGACATCGAAACATTGCGGGTCTCGCAGCCGAGGTCGCGGGCAACTGCTTCTGCGATCCAGCGATTGGGGATTTCGCCGGCAGCGGCGTGATAGACGGCACCACCTTCACCCTTGGTGACGGCGAGTTCGAACAGCCGTGCGATATCGTCGACATGGACATTCGAATAGGCGGCGAGGCCGTCGCCGATGTAGCAGGCAGCACCTGTGGCGGCGACCGAGCGATAGACCATCGACACATGGCCATGATCTTCCGGTCCCCAGATGAGCGGCGGACGCATGACGATGCCACGAATGCCGCGTGAAGAAGTGGCGCGGACCAGCGTCTCTGCCTCGACGCGGGCGACGGCTAAAGGTTCGGGTTCGAACGGGTCGTCTTCGCCAAAGCTTTCGGCGCTCCATGCCCCTTGCGTGCGCTGACACAGCACACCGGAGCCGGACAGGAAAACGAACGTTTTGCCGCTGCCATCGAGCGCGTCCAATAGCGCCTTGACAGCGTCAAGCTCGACATGAGGCGGGACCTGTGCCGCAAACATGACGACATCGGCGTTCCTAGCAAATTCGGTCACTGTCAGCAGGCGCTCGGCCAAGTCGCCGATTTGCACCGTCATGCCGGCGGCCCGCAGACGTCCTGCAGCCTCGCCGCTGCGGGCCAAACCCGTGACCCGGAAACGGCGCGAAACAAAGTGGCGGGCTACTGCCCCACCGACAAATCCCGTCGCGCCGATGATGAATACGTGCTGAGCCAGCGCAATGTCTCCTTTCATGCAGAAAAGATAGAGATTGCGGATCAAGACCTGTAGCCTATATTATCGGATAGAATCCATCTGGAAAACAGATACATGCTCGACGGCGTTTCGCTTGACCATCTCCGTACGTTCGTCGCGGCGGCCGATGTCGGAAGTTTCTCCGCAGCCGGACGACAGCTCGGCCGCGCCCAGTCCGTCGTTAGCCAAAGCATTGCAAATCTCGAGGGACAGCTGGGCGTCCGACTTTTCCAGCGTATCGGCCGCTATCCGGAACTGACGCTGCAAGGCGTAAACCTTCTCGCCGACGCCCGGCGCGTCGTTCTCGAGGCCGACAGGTTGAATGCCAAGGCGAAGAGCCTGTCGGCCGGGCTTGAGCCGGAGCTATCGATCGTCGTCGACGTTATGTTTCCGCACGCGCGGCTGACCGGGGAGTCTTGGGGTCACCGGCACGCTTCCGTTCCCACCGCCGACGCTTTCGACAGAGCCTCTTGTCAACGAGCCGCTCGTGACGGTTACGGCGCCGCGATCGCGGCTCGCCGGGCTGGAACAACCGATCAGGCTTCAGGATATCATCGATGACACACAACTGGTCCTGACGGATCGCTCAGCCATAACGCATGGCACCGACTATGGCGTGCAGGCAAAAAACATCTGGCGGCTTGCTGACCTTGGGGCTAAGCACGCTCTGCTTCGCGCAAACCTTGGATGGGGGCACATGCCTCTGTGGATGGTGGAGGACGATCTGACCGCCGGCCGGCTTGTCGCGATTACACTGGAGGGGCCGGCGGCGGGGATCATGCCGTTTCAGGCAATTTATCCGACCAACTCTCTTCCGGGGCCAGCCGGGCGGTGGTTTTTAGACTGTGTCAAATCGAGCAGCACCATCGGAGTTGCTGATTGAAAGTCTTGAACCAATTATCTGTCCTGCTGCATCTGCTTAAGCGGCACGCGTGTCCTCATCGACCGCCCCAGTCAAAGGACCATCATAATACATCCCATACATGAGGTTGCTGCTCCCCTCGGCGGATGAGAGCATCTGCCCTGGTTTGTCGAAGAGCTAAGGAGGTGGCATGAAAGAGTCCGCCTCCACCGATAGAACGGATCACTGAAATGCAGGTCATGATCGAGGGACAGTCACGCTTCCAGCCTTTCGGCTTATCCTGTTGGGGTTTCGCAGATCTCAACAAGGGAGTTGGAAGCATGACTGCCTCTTATGAATACCATATCGGGGTCGACTACCACAAATCTTACAGCCATCTGGTGGTGCAGGATTCGGCGGGTAAAACGCTGCGCTCTGGCCGCGTGAAGAATGACCGTCAGTCGCTTGGCGGCTTTTTGGAGCGGTATTGTGAGAACTCGCATGCGGTGGTCGAGGCGACGCGCAACTGGATGGTGATGTACGACTGGCTCGACGACATTTGTGACGATGTCGTTCTCGCCCATCCGTTGAAGGTCAAGGCGATTGCCGACGCCAAGATCAAGACCGACAAGATCGATGCGACGGTCTTGGCGCATCTGCTGCGCGCCGACCTGGTGCCGGAGGCCTGGGCACCAAGCGAGAGATCGCGAGACCTTCGCGTCGCGCTGCGTGAGCGGATGTTCTACGTGCGGCTGCGCACGATGACGAAGAACCGGGTCGTTACGGTGTTTGACCGCTATCCGGAGCAGACGGCACAGCTGAAGAAGCTCGGCGATCTGTTCGGCAGGGCCGGCCGCATTCAGCTAGCGCAGGTCAACGTCTCAGAGATCGACCGCATCCAGATCGACCGTGGCCTCGACTTCATCGGCGACATTGACGTGCGGATCAAGCAATCGGAAGCAACGATCCGGGCGATGACCAAGGCCAATGCCAACGTCAAGCTATTGAAGACGATCCCCGGCATTGGCGAGTTCTTCGCCCGGCTGATCGACGCGGAGATTGACGATATATCGCGCTTCCGTAACCCGAAGAAGCTTGCCGCCTATGCCGGGCTTGTGCCGTCGACCTATTCCTCCGGCGGTAAGACCTTCCACGGCAAGATCATCAGGCAGGGCAACAAGTGGCTGCGCTGGGCCTTCGTGGAAGCGGTTTCTCCCGCCATCGCCAGCGACGCGCAGCTTCACGCCCAGTATGAGCATCTGAAGATCAGAGGAACCAACAAGGCGCGCGTGGCCATCGCGCGCAAGCTTTTGACGATCGCCTTCCAGATCCTGCGTGACCAGCGCGCCTACGAGCCGCGCGGCACCGACACCACGCAAGGCGCGTCGACGATATCCCGGTTGTCCTGATCGCTGTCTAGCGAGCCCGGCAGGACTGGGCTGCGCTCCTTAAGGAGAATGGGAAACCGGGAGCCGAACGCCACTCTGTGACCGAAGCCAAAAAGGCATCAGGGTCACGCATTGGAGACTGGTTCAAGAACCGAACGGCAGATGCCTGTCGCGCGGAAGGAAGAGATTTAGCCGATCGGCGAAAATGCCGGTCAATAACCAACAGAACCCAAGGAAAAGCCGCCAATTGAAGGCGTTTCGCCCCTTGTGTTCTTTCATTGGAGCAGCGATGGAATATTACGTTGGATTGGACGTCAGCCTCAAGAGCACACACATCTGCGTTATGAACCAGGATCGGCGTGTAGTATGGCGCGGGATCGCGGATACACAGCCGTCGATGATTGCCGAGCGGCTGGCGAGATGGAAAGTGCATCTTGCAAAAGTCGGGCTTGAGACGGGCTCGATGACGCCTTGGCTCTACCACGAACTGAAGGATCTGGTTTTTCCTGTCGTCTGCATGGATGCGCGGCGTGCCGCCGATGCGCTGAAGGCACGGCCTGAGAAGACGGACAAGGCGGATGCGCAGGCGCTTGCCGAGATGTTGGCGAGCGGCTGGTATTCACCGGTGCATGTGAAGACGATGGAAAGCCATCGGCTGAAGGCTTTGCTTGGCGCGCGTGAGCAACTGGTCAATGTGAAGCGCCAGCTTTACGGGCAGGTCCGCGGTCTCTTGCGCCCGTTTGGCATCAAGATCTCGGCGCGCGCCGGGGCTAAGCGGTTTGACGAGGAGGTCCGGTCTGCCTGCAACCGTCAGATGCGCTCTATATCGGTGTCGCGGCACTTCTAGACACGCTTGCGGGTTGAGGTCGAACTGGCCGGTTTGGACAAGAGGGTGCGTCAGATTGCGGCCGCATCGAAGCCGTGCTGGCATCTGATGTCGGTGCCCGGCGTTGGACCGCTGACCTCTCTGGCCTTCTTGTCACCGGTGGAAGACCCGCAACGATTTGGAAAGAGCAGATCCATCGGCTCCTACATTGGCCTGACACCGAAGAGGTATCAGTCAGGTGATCGGGATGTAACGGGCTCGATCACCAAGCAGGGGGACGACATGTTGCGACACTATCTCTATGAGGCAGCAGGCTGCCTGCTGACGACGGTGACCGCGCCGTCGGCCCTGCGGAGCTGGGGCTTGAGGCTGGCCAAACGGCTAGGTCCCAAGCCTGCACGAACGGCGGTCGCACGCAAATTGGCGGTCCTACTGCTGGGGCTTTGGAAAAGGGAGGATCATTTTCCGCGCCGAGCCGAGCGGCAAGGCATTTTAGAAACCGAGATCGTGGAGTTCGTTCGCAGATAATCCTCAATGTCCATGAGGGGAAGCGACCGGACCGGGCCGGACGAATGCGAGACAGGTGGATGCGGATCAAAGACCGCGTTTAATACAATGCATCGGCCCCCTGGATGTGGAGCGAAAGGCCCCGGATAGTGGCGACGGACTGGGACAGACCGTACACCGAAGAGAACCATGGGACGCTTGTTATGCCTCAGCCCGCATTGGACACGGACAAAGCGAACAAAATTCTTGACGCAGCAGCCAAATGTAGAGAACCCATACGCCATCAATCCGGACTGGTCCAACGCGAGATGATCCTCCTCCTAACCGGACACCATAGCGCTCTGATTTTATCCGGCGCAATCAACCAACAAAATCCGTATCGCATAAACCCTCAGGCGGTCCGGCACACTCCTCAGTTTGACCGATATCAATGGCGATTGCAGGTCTGATGGTAGTATGCGGCCTCTTATAGGAGAATGCCGTGCCGACATTTATCAGCCTAACAAGACTTTCCGATGGTTTTCCAAGAAGCTCTTCGATCAATATTAGGAGAGCGGTGCATAACCTAACAATGTCGTCAAATTGCAGTCAACTGGTCCCGCATCACGGGCTGGTTCTCGGAAAGACGTCGCGCCCATGAACATACTCCCTCTGGTGAGAACAAGCTTGCTGATATCGATCCTGCTCCTGGGCGCTGGGGGCACTGGTGCCTGGTATTGGTGGCAGAGCCGGCAAGACCAGCTGCCGGAGGGGCTGGTTTCCGGAAACGGGCGCATCGAATCTGATCAGGTCGAGATTTCTGCAAAGTCTGCCGGGCGCGTTCAAAAGGTGCTCGTACAGGAAGGAGATCTCGTTTCACCCGGGCAGGTGCTCGCCTATATCGACACGACGGAATTGCAGGCCTCCCGCGCAAAATACGTAGCAGACTTGGCAACGCAGGAAGCATCGATGCTTGAGGCCAAGGCGACAGTCGTCCAGCGGCAAGCGGAGCTCACGCTCAAGGAAGCCAATCTGCGGCGGGCGCTCAATACCATCCAAAACGGCGCAATCAGCCAAAAGGAGCGTGACGAGGCGCAGAGCGAGCATGACTCTGCAAAGGCAATTCTGGACGCTTCGGAAAAGAGCGTGACCGCCAGCGAACGTTCTATCGATGCGGCGCAAGCGCTCATCGACCAGATCGATGCGCAGATTGCGGATGCCGCGCTTGCGGCGCCGGTGAAGGGGCGCGTCCTCTATCGGCTGGCAAATCCTGGAGAGGTTGTGAGCGCAGGAGGCAAGGTTCTCACGATCATCGATCTCGCCGAGATCTTTATGGAAATCTACTTGCCCCTGGAACAGGCAATGCGTGTGCCTATCGGTTCGCAGGCCCGCATCCAGTTCGACGGTGCCGATTTCGCAATCCCCGCCAAGGTCAGCTTTGTCTCTCCGGAAGCCCAGTTCACGCCGAAGCAAGTCGAGACGCGCAACGAGAGGGACAAGCTGGTCTTCAGGCTCAAGCTCCGCGTCCCGCCAAGTCTGACCCAAAGCCACATAACAATGGTGAAGACGGGAGCGCGCGGGGTTGGCTATGTCCGCCTTGACCCGACCCCTCCCAACTGGCCCGATTCCCTCCAAAAGCGTTTCCAAGGCGATCCGATCGACGCGGGGGATTGACGATGGCGACGGCGAACGATCCAATCGCCCGGATCTCCGGCGTGTCCCATCACTTCGGCAAGCTCCAGGCGCTGCGCGACGCGTCCATTGACTTGCCGGCTGGGCAAATGGTCGCCTTGATTGGCCCTGACGGAGCCGGCAAATCGACATTGCTCGGCCTGATCGCCGGCACACGCAAGATCCAGACGGGGACTATTCGTGTGCTGGGCGGCGACATGGGAGATGCGGCCCATAGGCGCGACGTCTGCACACAAATCGCTTATATGCCGCAAGGCCTGGGCAAAAACCTCTATCAGGAAATCAGCGTCGCGGAAAACCTCGCCTTTTTCGGCACACTGTTCGGCCTCTCCAGCCAGGAGCGCGCCATTCGTACAGAGAGGCTGGCGACCGCCACCGGACTGCTCGCCTTTTTGGATCGTCCCGCCGGCAAGCTGTCAGGGGGAATGAAGCAAAAGCTCGGCCTCTGCTGCGCCCTGATCCATGATCCCGATCTTCTTATTCTCGACGAACCGACAACGGGCGTCGACCCGCTTTCGCGTCGCCAATTCTGGACGTTGATTGCCGACCTCAGACGCGAACGGTCAAGCATGAGCGTGATCGTCTCAACCGCCTATATGGACGAGGCGAGCGAATGCGATTGGCTCGTCGCCATGGACGAGGGCAGGATCCTCACCTCTGGTACGCCTGCCGAATTGCGCGCCTCCACGGGCGAGCAGGATCTCGAAGCAGTCTTCACCGCCCTCCAGGCGGGCGAGAAGACCGTGAAAGCCCCCCTGGTCATCCCGCCGCGGCCCAGCAGCACGGAACCGCCCATCATCGTGGCGAAGGAGCTGACCTGCCGTTTTGGCAAGTTCACCGCTGTGGACCGCGTCAGCTTTACGATCGAAAAGGGTGAAATCTTCGGCTTTCTCGGCTCGAACGGCTGCGGCAAGACCACGACCATGAAGATGCTGACCGGGCTTCTGGCACCAAGCGAAGGAGAGGCCACGGTTTGCGGCAAGCTGGTTGACGCCCACGATCTATCGATACGCCGGCGCGTGGGCTTCATGTCGCAGTCCTTCTCGCTCTATGGCGAATTGACGGTGCGGCAAAACCTGCTTCTGCATGCACGCCTGTTCCACCTGCCCGAAGCAGACGCAAAAGTCCGCATTGAGAAGCTCGTGACGGACACCGGTCTTACCGGTTATGCCGATTCCGAGGCCGGATCGCTGCCGCTCGGCGTCCGGCAGCGTCTGTCGCTGGCGGTGGCGATCGTGCATGATCCCGAACTTCTGATTTTGGACGAGCCAACCTCCGGCGTCGACCCGCAGGCGCGGGACGAATTCTGGCGGCTGCTTGTCGATTTGTCGCGCAACCGAGGCGTCACGATCTTCGTGTCGACGCATTTTATGAACGAGGCGATGCGGTGCGACCGCATCTCGTTGATGCATGCCGGCCGCGTGCTTGTCTGCGATGCACCTGAAGCAGTCATCGCCTCTCGCCGCGGCGCCAATCTGGAGGAAGCGTTCATCTCCTACATAGAGGAGGCAGAATCATCCCAGTCCTCCAATCCGGCGACGGCCCCCTCGACAACGATCGTGGCGAGCGCAGAGCCGCTTTCTCCAGCAAAGCCTGCATACATGCCGCTTCGGCGCCTCCTGGCATACTCGCAATGCGAGACCCGGTCTCTGTTGCGTGACCCGATCCGCCTCGCCTTCGCCTTTCTCGGCTCTTTCGTCATGCTTCTGATCTTCGGCTTCGGCATGTCCAACGATGTGACCAATCTCACCTTCGCAGCGCTCGACCATGACAACACGCCGGAAAGCCGCTCCTATCTAGCCAATTTCTCCAGTTCTAATTATTTCGTAGAGAAATCCGCGATTGGCAGTCTCCAGGAACTGGAAGGCCGCCTACGCTCCAACGACATCACGCTTGCCATCGAAATTCCTCCCAACTTCGGCCGGATGGTCAAGCGCGGCGACGACTGGCAGGTGTCTGCCTGGATCGATGGCGCCAACACCTCACGCGCAGCTACGATCGAGGGCTATGTCGAGCAGGCACACAACCTCTTCTCTGATGAGCGGGAACGGGAGTCGAGTTCACCCTCGACATCGGAAGCAAGCACCTCGATCCAGGTCCGCTACCGCTACAATCCGACAGCGGAGAGCATATACGGAATAGGCCCATCTGTGCCGGCAATGCTGCTTATGATGTTCCTCGCTATCCTGATGGCGGTTAGTGTGGCGCGGGAAAAGGAAATCGGCACGATCGCAAACTTCTACGCCACGCCGACGACACGGCTCGAATTTCTGCTTGGAAAACAACTCCCCTATATCGGCGTTGGCATGGCCAACTTCGCGATCATGACCATTACCGTCTGGCTGCTGTTCGGCGTGCCTCTCAAGGGAAGCGTCGTGGCGCTGACATTGGGCGCCCTGCTCTATACGGCCGCCGCTTCTGGCTACGGACTTTTCATTTCGAGCTTCACCAAGAGCCAGGTCGCCGCCGTCTTCGCGGCGGCGGTGCTGTCGCTACTGCCGACCATGCAGTTCTCGGGAATGATGCAGCCGGTTTCGACCCTTGAAGGCGCCGCGCGGCTGATGGGCAATCTGTGGCCGACATCTTATTACATGCAGATCAGCGTCGGCGCTTTCACCAAGGGGCTCGGCTTCGGCGACCTCTCCAAGGACCTGCTCCTGCTTACCCTGTTTGCGCCGGCCTTCCTCGTGCTCTCCCTGTTCTTCCTGAAGAAGCAGGAGAAATAGGCATGATAAGCCTATCCACCATAGTCTGGCTCGGAATCAAGGAACTGCGGACGCTTGCTAAGGACATGATGATGATCCTCTTCATCATCTGGTCCTTCGGTTTCAGCATCTACACGCAAGCGAGCGGCGGCGGAGAAACCGTCAACAACGCGGCAATCGCTTTTGTCGACGAAGATCACTCTCGGCTGTCCCGCTCGATCGCGGAGCAATTTGCGCCGCCCTACTTCCAACTGGTCAAAACAATCAGAGCAGCCGATATCGACCGGGCGATGGACGAGGGGGACTACACCTTTATCCTCGTTATTCCGCCGGGATTTGAAAAGGACACGATACGCGGACGCGACACCGATGTTCAACTGCTTGTGGATGCGACGGCCTCCCAGCAGGCGGGGCTCGGGTCCAGCTACATTCAGAATTACGTGACCGCTGCCGTAAAACGACTCCGCAACGAATATGAACAGACGACCGGCCTTTCCTCCAATCTCGTCATTCGCCGCGCCTTTAATCCCAACGGCACACAATCCTGGTTCAGGGCGATCGTGAGCCTCACGGATCAACTGTCAATGCTGATCATCATCCTCACCGGCGCAGCCCTTCTGCGTGAGCGCGAGCATGGCACGATCGAGCATCTGCTGGTCATGCCGATCACTGCGGTCGAAATCGCGCTCGCCAAGGTCTGGTCGAACGGACTTGTCATCCTCGTCGCGTTCGCTTGTTCGCTTTTGTTCATCGTCGAGGGCGCGCTTGACGTTCCCGTCGCCGGCTCGCACGCCCTGCTCTTTCTTGGCACCGCAATCTACGTATTCGCTGCATCCGCCATCGGTATTTTCCTCGGCACGTTGGCGCGCACTATGGCCCAATTTGCGCTGCTCATGATCATGACGGTCATGCCCATCATGATGTTGTCCGGCGGTATGTCTCCGGTGGAGAGCCAACCGCAATGGATTCAGTATGTGACGTGGTTGCTTCCGTCGCGCCACTACATCAGCTTCATGCAGGCGATTGTTTATCGGGGTGCTGATTTCGCGACCGTGTGGAAGGAGTTCGCGACCGTATTGGTAATGGGTTTGACCTTCCTCACCGCAAGCCTTCTTGCCTTCCGGCGCTCGGTGGCGGCCACGCGCTAAGCGTCGGGAACACGCCGCGACAAGAGCATCGGCTCTCAATGCGATAAGGATGCATTCACACCAAACGCAACGCCCGAGTGACCGGGCGAAGGATTTTCTATTCCTGCGACTTATAAAGGCGAACATGAGAGTGGTTAGTTTCCAAAGAAGAAGAGGCCCGAGTTTACCTTGGATCTGATCGCGGCCGGTTGCCTAAACTGATGACGGTGTCACCACGAGCGCGGCTTAAGACTGCAGCCTGAGGGTGGCTGAGAGATCGTCAAGACCGTCCTCTGGACGAACTATCTCGACCTGGTTGGGCCAGCGCCAACGCCATCGGGCAGACGGTCAAAGCAAAATGGCCCTCGGCGCGATGCAAGCGGGGGCTTGATTTAAGCTATGTACGATCCGCCTTTTCCTTCTCATGCTCTGGATTTGACGAGACTGACAAAGTCCCGGGGCGCTGAGGCATGCTGAGTTACTCGACGATGGCTCGATCGAGATCACGTTCACATCGCACAATGGCGACGAGGCTGGTTCAGCTAATTGAGCTTGATCAATGCGACTGTTCTCGTCTGGCCAAATAGTGGTGCTCGATCGCAGCCGCGAAATCGGCATCCATAGTCAGGAGCCAGTTAATTATGGCCTTTATTTTATCCGTCCTCCGAGAAACGCGCCAAGGGGAAAAGCGGGTCGCACTGGCGCCGTCCGTCGCCTCACGGCTCAAGCCACTCGGCGCCGATGTCCGGATCGAAACCGGCGCCGGCGCGGCCGCAACCTTTTCAGATGCCACCTTGGCTGACTGCCGAATCGAAGACGATCAGCAAACGCTTCTTGGCAATGCCGATATCGTACTTGCCGTGCAGCCCCCGTCAGTTAAGGCGGTGACGCTGATGAAACCAGGCGCGGTGCTCATATCGTTCATCTATGGCGAGACGTCACCCGATCTCGTCAGAACGCTTCGGGATGGCAAGATCACCAGTTTCGCAATGGAGCAGATTCCGCGCATTAGCCGGGCGCAGGCGATGGACGCGCTGTCGAGCCAGGCCGCACTCGCCGGCTATTACGCGCTGTTGCTTGGCGCCGTTCATATGCCCCGCATTCTGCCGATGATGACGACCGCGGTCGGTTCGCTACGCGCCGCCAAAGTGCTGGTGTTGGGTCTCGGCGTCGCCGGGCTTCAGGCGCTTGCAACGGCTCATCGCCTTGGTGCGATCACCGAAGGCTATGACGTCCGGCCGGAGACCAAGGAACAAGCCCTTTCGCTTGGTGCGAAGTTCGTCGAAACGGGCGTCGATGCCCGTGGCGAAGGCGGCTATGCCCGTGAGTTGACGGCCGAGGAAAAGGCCAAGGCTCAGACGGCACTCGACAAGCATATCGTCGAGGCCGACATGATCATCACCACGGCGTCGGTTCCCGGCCGTCCGGCCCCCAAGCTCATCACGGCTGCACAAATCGCAGCCATGAAGCCTGGCGCCGTCATCGTCGATCTTGGCGCGGAAGGCGGCGGCAACTGTGAAGGCACGCGCCCTGGCGAAACCGTCACAGCCGGACCCGCCACCATTCTCGCCCCCCTGAACGTGCCCTCGATGCTCGCCCAGCATGCCAGCGAACTCTATGCCAAGAACCTGTTCCACTTCGTCCAGTTGATCGTCAAGGATGGCGCCGTGCATCTCGACTTCGACGACGAGATCGTCGCCGGCACCGTGCTCACCCATGACGGCGTCATTCGCAACGCTGCCGCCCGCATGGCGGCCGAAGCTACCGAGGAGAAGGTCGCATGAGTGCCGACGTTACGCTGACCTGGCTGATCGCCCTTTACATCTTCATGCTTGCCGCCTTTACCGGTTATGAGGTAATCAGCCGCGTCCCCTCCATCCTGCACACACCGCTGATGTCGGGATCGAACTTCATCCACGGCATCGTCGTGGTGGGCGCATTGCATACGCTGCTTACCGCCACCAGCATCCAAACGCAGATCATCGGTTTCTTTGGGGTCATGCTGGGCGCCGCCAACACGGCAGGCGGCTATGTCGTGACCGATCGCATGCTGGCAATGTTCCGCGCCAGCGGCCCGAAGGGAGGCTGACCCATGTCGCTCGCCTTTCTTCTGGTACCTCTCGAGGGCATAAGCGGCCTTGCCGCCGCCGCCCTGTTCATCTTCGGCCTGAAGCGCATGTCTTCGCCGGTCACAGCGCTGGCGGGCATCAAGATCGCCGGGATCGGCATGCTGGTCGCCGTGCTTTCCGCGTTTCTCGTGCTGGCGCGACTGGAACCGCAAGCCGAGGCCCGTTTCATGTCCAATCTGGCACTTGCACTGATCGCGCTGGCTATCGGCGGCGGTTGGGCCTTCTGGAGCGGCCGCAAGGTCGCCATGACCGGCATGCCCCAGATGGTGGCGCTCTATAACGGCATGGGCGGTGGCGCGGCGGCCGCGATTGCCGCAGCCGAGATCATCCGGGGTGATCCACAGACCATGGTGCTGGCCAGCGCGACACTCGCCGGCGCTTTGATCGGGTCGGTCTCTCTGACCGGTTCGATCATTGCCTGGGCCAAGCTCGACGGCAGGGTCGACAAGCCATGGCGGTTTCCCGGTCAGCAAGTCCTCAACGGCGGCGTTTTCCTTGTCGCTCTGGGCCTCGCTGCTCTTGCGATCATGAACGGTGCGGGTGGCGCCGCAGCACCCCTCGTGGCGGTGCTGTTCTTCGTCGCCGCGCTCGCTTTCGGCGTGCTGATGACCTTACCCATCGGCGGCGCCGACATGCCGGTGGTGATCTCGCTTTACAATGCCTTTACTGGGCTGGCCGTCGGTCTCGAGGGCTACGCGCTCGCCAATCCCGCCCTGATGATCGCCGGCATGGTGGTCGGCTCCGCCGGCACGTTGTTGACGGTTCTCATGGCAAAGGCGATGAACCGGTCCTTGTCGAACGTGCTGTTCAGCAATTTTGGCGAAACGCCTGTTGCAGGCAGCAGCGAGGTCGCCGGGAGCGTGAAGCCGGCGAATGCTAGCGATGCCGCGACGGCCCTGCATTACGCCTCGTCGGTCATCATCATTCCCGGGTACGGGCTCGCGGTCGCCCAGGCACAGCAGAAGCTCTACGAGTTCGTCAAGCTGCTTCAGGCCGGGGGTGTCGACGTCAAGTTCGCCATGCATCCCGTTGCCGGCCGCATGCCGGGGCACATGAACGTGCTGCTCGCCGAGGCTGGCGTCCCCTACGACATCATCTTCGACATGGAAGACATCAACGATGCCTTTGCCACGACCGATGCCGCATTGGTCATCGGCGCCAACGACGTCGTCAATCCCGCCGCCCGCACCGATAAGAGCTCACCGATCTACGGCATGCCGATCCTGAACGTCGACAAGGCCCATCAGGTTTATGTCATCAAGCGGGGCCAAGGCCGAGGATATGCCGGCGTCGAGAACCTGCTGTTCTATGCCGACAACTGCAACATGGTCTACGGCGACGCCCAGGCTGTGCTGACGCAGATGGTTCAATCGATCAAGGAGCTTGCCGCGGCCTGAGAGCGGCGGCTCCTCAATTCCATTCAGGAAAGGAGAAAGACATGACTTATGCAACCACTTATCCCTATACGGGTGAGGTCCTGAAGACGTTTCCGTCCGCCACCAATGCAGAGGTGGCGCAGGCGATCGACGCGGCTCATGCGGCCTTCCTGTCCTGGCGCGAGGCATCATTCACCGAGCGTGGCGCCGTTTTACAAAAGGCGGCCGACCTGCTGCGCAAGGACGCTGATGAGTATGCAAAGCTTCTGACGCTTGAAATGGGCAAGCTGTTCAGCGAAGCAAAAGCCGAGGTCGAACTGTCGGCAAAGATCTTCGAATATTACATGCACAATGCCGAACGACTTCTCACCCCGGAAAAGCTAACCGTAGCGGATCCCGCCGAAGGCGAGGCCGTCATCGTTTGCGAGCCACTCGGCGTGCTGCTCGCGATCGAACCCTGGAATTTCCCCTACTACCAGATTGCCCGCATCATTGCCCCGCAGCTGTCTGCAGGCAACACCATGCTTCTGAAACATGCGTCGAACGTGCCGCAGAGCGCGGCGGCGTTCGAAAAGCTGATGCATGAGGCCGGGTTGCCGCGAGGCGCCTTCACCAATCTCTATGCGACGCGCGCCCAGGTCGAGATGATCATCAATGATCCGCGCGTCCATGGCGTGGCTCTGACGGGTTCGGAAGATGCGGGCTCCATCGTCGCGGCCCAGGCCGGCAAAGCGCTGAAAAAATCCACCATGGAGCTCGGCGGTGCCGACGCCTTTGTCGTTCTAGCCGACGCAGACATGGAAAAGACAGTCAAGTGGGCGGTCTTCGGCCGTCACTGGAACGGCGGCCAGGTGTGTGTCTCCTCCAAGCGCATGATCGTCGTCGACACCGTCTACGACGAATTTCTCGACCGCTATCGCAAAGGCGTGGCCGGTCTGAAAGCGGGCGATCCCTTCGACCCCGCGACGACGCTTGCACCGCTCTCCTCGCAAGGAGCGGCCGACGACATAAAGGAAAAGATCCGCCAAGCTGTCGCCCATGGCGCCAAGGCCGAGGACGTAGGACCGCCGGTCCCCAACCAGGGCGCCTTCGTGCAGCCGACTATCCTTACCGAAATCGGCGAGGACAACCCGGCACGCTATTGGGAGTTCTTCGGTCCCGTCTCCATGCTGTTCCGGGCGAAGGACGAGGAGGATGCGGTGCGCATCGCCAATGATTCGCCATTCGGTCTTGGTGGTTCGGTATTCACCTCCGACACGAAGAATGGCGCCGAGGTTGCCAAGCGCATCTCCACCGGCATGGTGTTCGTCAATCATCCGACCAAAGTCGAGGCGGATTTGCCTTTTGGCGGCGTCCGGCGCTCCGGCTATGGCCGCGAGCTCCTGGGCCTCGGTCTCAAGGAGTTCGTCAACCACAAGCTCATCGACGTCGTCGATATAGACGCTCGGTTCTGAAGGAGAATTCCATGGAAAAGACCATGAAAGCGGCCGTCGTCCGCGAGTTCGGCAAGCCACTTGTTATCGAGGAGGTGACCGTACCCCGGCCGGGCGCCGGCCAGATTCTGGTCAAGATCGCCGCCACCGGGGTCTGCCACACCGATCTGCATGCCGCCGAGGGCGACTGGCCGGTCAAGCCGAAACCGCCCTTCATCCCCGGGCATGAAGGTGTCGGCCATGTCGTGGCGGTTGGCTCCGGCGTCTGCCACGTCAAGGAAGGCGACCGGGTAGGCGTGCCGTGGCTCTATACCGCCTGTGGTCATTGCAAGCATTGCCTCGGCGGCTGGGAAACGTTGTGCGAGGAACAACAGAACACCGGCTATTCGGTCAACGGCAGCTTTGCTGAATATGTCGTTGCGGATCCCAACTATGTCGGCCACTTGCCAGATAATGTGTCCTTCGTCGATATCGCACCCATCCTTTGCGCCGGGGTGACCGTTTATAAGGGCCTCAAGGTGACGGATACCAAGCCTGGCGACTGGGTCGTCATCTCAGGCATCGGTGGTCTTGGGCATTTGGCCGTACAATATGCCAAGGCCATGGGGCTCAATGTCATCGCGGTCGATATCGACGATGCCAAGCTCGACCTTGCAAAACGGCTTGGTGCATCGCTTGCTGTTAACGCAAGGAAAGACGATCCGGCAGCCTTCGTGAAGAAAGAAGTCGGCGGTGCCCAGGGCGTTCTCGTAACCGCGGTTTCCCCAAAAGCCTTCGAGCAGTCACTTGGCATGGTCGGTCGTGGCGGGACTGTATCGTTGAACGGTCTGCCGCCGGGAGACTTCCCGCTGTCGATCTTCGACACGGTGTTGAACGGCGTGACGGTCCGCGGTTCCATTGTCGGCACGCGGCTCGACCTCCAGGAAGCGCTCGACTTCGCCGGAGAAGGCAAGGTCAAGGCAACCATTGCGACTGAACGGCTCGAGAACATCAACGACATCTTCTCGCGGATGCATCATGGTGACATTCAGGGCCGGATCGTCATCGACTTCGAGAAGTAGCTGACCTGCCACAAGCCGTAGTCCCGCCCCCTCGCGGACCATCAAACAAGCCCGTGGTTCACGAAACGGCGCCCTTATGTCAATTTGGATTTCTCGCAGCTCCTATGTACCGGCGCTTACGTCGAGCTGTTCGCATCAAAGAGCCGCCCCCCCTTGTCGACCAGTTCATCGGGCCGCATGGAGATGTACATGACCGAATTTTTATGTCGATCATCTTCGCAACGCTGCCGCTCCAGGCCGCGGTGGGATTTGCGATCGTCATGTCTGCCGGCTGCGCGGCAATTGCCAGCCTGGTCAGCCTGGGCCGGGCTCGCTACGAAGCGGTGGAACAGCCTGGCACGACTTGAAGGAAGCCGCGCCACGGCAGCCTGGGTGAAGGAGGGCGCTCCCCTTTCCAGATTGCGAACTTGCAAGTTCCAATCAGCGGGTCGTTAACTTCCAATTGGCCGGGAACAACAGTTCCAATTTTCCCGAGATTCGAGGAAGGCATGTTCGAGAGGTTTGTAGAACATCCGACGTAGGAAGCCCTTTCCTCCACGACATCGCAGCGGGTGATCGATCTCTATCTTCTCAGCTCGAGTAACGCGTTGGGTCACGGCATCCTGATGATTTCAAGGATTTCAATCCGGACTTTGCGCTCGCAGCAATTTAACCACCCTCAGGCCGGACGCTCTCAAAATCTTCCGCTCACGCCTGTTTTGCACCTGGCGAATTTGGATTTTTGTCTTTTTTGACGGGGAGTTAGCGATCGTAGTTTCGCGTAGCGTGGCGGGCTGTAGCGTGTTGCAGGGGCACGCAACACCCGATTCTTGCGATTGGTCGAGAGGGCTATTCCCAGTCTGGCTGCGCAGATGGACCGTTGCTTCCGAAGGCCGATGTCAAGGGTGTTTCGCCAGCTAGTAACTGGGTCGGATTGTCATGCCTGAAAACCGCAATTGTCCGGTAGTCTCGTGTGAGCCGCATCAGCCACAGTGCCTCGAAATCGCGAAGGCAAGCCTTCTCCAAATGACTGGATTGATCGAGATACCCCCACATGAAGGCGAATCATTTCGCCGGGATGGTGCGCGGATTGCCCGGTCGCGGCAGCAACCCTGCGCGTGTCCACGAAGGCATCGACGGCGCGGACCAACGCATCGGGCTCGACATAATCTCCGAAGGGCAAACGGGCTGCCTTGCGGCGATCTGCACCTTCAATGTCCGTCATTGGTCGCCTTCCGGATCCACGGAAGCGTTGTTGATATCGTCCGCGAACTTGCGCATGAGCCGCACGAGGTCCTCAACGTCCGCCGAGTCCCAACTGGCGAAGATCGCTTGCCCCATCTTGTCGCGTGCCTGATCGACGCGGTCGGTCATGGTCTTGCCCTGCGGCGATATCGTTGCCTCGCGAACTCGACCATCAGCGGCGCTCCCCCGGCGTTCGATCAGGCCAAGGCTGTCCAGCTTGGCGACCTGGCGGCTGACGGTGGTGTAATCGCGCCCTACACGGTCGGCGAGATCGACGACGCCGATCGGACCGAGCCGCTCCACCATGACCAGTAGCGGGAACAATGCGCGGTCGAGCGAAATGCCCGCCGCCCGGACCATAGCCTCGTCACGTTGGGGACGGTTCATGATGCTGACGATGTCGATCAATGCGCCATGCAGTTCGCGCAGCCGGCTGCTAATATGTGTAGTTTGCACTTTCTTTGTTGACTTCATGCCGATCCTCCAGTTATATGCATATTACACATATGGAGTTGATAATGACAGAGCAATTTGCAGCCGAGGTGCTGATTTGCGGCGCGGGAGCGGCCGGGCTGACTCTCGCCATTGATCTGGCGCGTAGAGGTACTTCCTTCCGGTTGATCGAGAAGCTGGACGATCCATTCCGCGGCTCGCGCGGCAAGGGCATCCAGCCACGTACCCAGGAAGTGTTCGAGGATCTCGGCGTTCTCGACCGCGTGGTCGCGGCCGGCGGTTTCTACACAAAGCAGCGGGAGTATCACGCCGACGGAAGCTTTACTGATTCCGATGTCGTAGAGCCCGCAGAATCGACGCCAGCGGAGCCGTACCATCTGGCCCTGATGGTCCCGCAATTCCTGACCGAAGCCGTGATGCGTGAGCGCCTGCACGAGCTCGGGCATCGGCCGGTGTTCGGCTGTGAGTTGGCCGGCTTTGAACAGGACGCTGACGGTGTGACGGCGCACCTGACGGGCAAGCGCGGCAAGGAGACCGTCCGGGTGCGCTGGCTCGTCGGCGCCGACGGCGGTCGCAGCTTCGTGCGCCAAGCTCTCGATATCGGCTTTCCCGGCAAGACGCTCGGCGTTCGCGCCATCGTCGCCGATGTCGCCCTGACAGGGCTCAGCCGGGACGTCTGGCATCGTTTCGCCGAGGGCGACATGGAACGGCAACTATCGTTCTGCCCGCTCGCCGGCACCGACATGTTCCAAATACAGGGGCCGATCCCATTGGAAGGCGATGTCGATCTTTCCGCCGAGGGCCTGGCCGCATTGGTGGCTGCGCGCACCGGCCGGAACGATATCCGCATTCAGTCGGTGTCGTGGGCGTCGGCCTTTCACATGAATGCCCGACTCGCCGATCGTTATCGTGTCGATCGCGTGTTGCTCGTCGGCGACGCGGCGCATATTCATCCGCCAACCGGTGGGCAGGGTCTCAATACCAGCGTTCAGGACGCCTACAATATCGGCTGGAAGCTGGCGGCGGTCGCGACCGGCGCGCCGGCCGCGTTGCTCGACAGCTACGAAGAGGAACGCCGGCCCGTCGCGGCCGCCATGCTCGGCCTCGCCACGAAGTTGCTTGACGCCATCAAGCGCGGCGAGATGCGGCGTGGCCGCGAGGTGCATCAGCTCGATATCGGCTATCCCGAGTCTTCCCTCGCGCTGGAGAGTCCGGAGCGAAGCGGCGCTCTTCTCGCGGGCGATCGTGCGCCCGATGCGCCGCTGCGTGGCGCCGCCGGTCAACCGACGCGGCTGTTCGATCTCTTCCAAGGTCCGCAGTGGACCTTGATGGGCTATGAGGTAGCGCGCGACCTCGTCTCGCCGCGGCGGGGTTTGCACATCCACACCATCGGCCCGCATGGCGACCTCGTCGACGATGTGGGGCATTTTCAAGACGCCTATGCCCTCACAGCCGGCAACTGGGTGCTGATCCGGCCCGACGGCTATGTCGGCGCCATCGTGTCCTCGGAAGAAATCACGGCGCTGGAGATGTATCTGCAGTCGGTGGGTCTCGGCCTCCGCCCAGGCGATGTGTCATGAATGCCGCCACGGCTCAAGGGCTAGGCGACGTGCCGGTTCATCGAGTTCTCGTCACTACGTTTTTGCACAGCCTGCCGCCAGGCTGTGCAAAAACCCCACCCGGGGGCGCCACCACAGCCACTATCCGCTAAACCGACCTTCTAAAATTCGGTTGGGGTCGTGAACTGTCATCGGCCCGATTCCACAAACTGGGCCTTACAGCGGATATCGACTGACGCGAGGTTCGCTCTTGTCTACGAGTTCCGCGCGTGGCCGCCTCAGGATGGTGGCTCGATATTGGGGGCTGCTATCTACGACAGCGTGCTGAAGCACAAGGGTTAGCGCGCTGTCACCCCTATAGCTCGAATGGACAACAATAGCTGGATGTATGACGATGGATGCGCTCCACCATCGGCTCACCGGTCTGCCCCTATCGCCACAGCGTCCGGATCGACTTTCCACGCCCGAGCGAGCACATTGGACCCGGATCACCCCTCGGGGACAGCCCACCCCCGGACACTAACATCCGCCAGCGCCTCGAATATGGAAGGCGTGCGTTCCAAGCGGGCGATCGTTCGCGCGCCTTCGAGGGCGGCTACCAATGCGGCTGCGGTAGAGGATGCGCGCGTGGGAGCGAAACCGCACCCCGTAAAATGCTCCGCAACAATCTCGGTCGAATCAACAAATCCGCGCGCGACCCTTTTGGTCAGCTCCGCGTCGAGCGCGGGCAGTTCGTTCGCCAGGTTTTGCATGAGACATCCGTACTGGAAGTCGGAGGTGACCATCTCGGCCGCGAATGTATCGAAGAGTCGATGAACAAAGCTCAGGGCATCTCCCGTCGTATGCGCCGAGATATCCCGCAATACAGCCATTCTACGCGCAACGTATTGATCGATTGCTTCTTCTGCGAGCTGTGTCTTGCCTCGTGGAAAGTGAAAGTAGAACGATCCTTTAGGCGCACCGCTTTCTTCAAGGATCTGGGTCAATCCAGTCGCAGTGTAGCCTTGGATGCGAAACAGGCGTTGGGCCGTGGCAATCGCGCTAGCGCGGGCGTCAGTTTTACGTGTCATGCCGTGAGCATAACACATTTCTCTTGACGCCGCTATGGCGACCACCATACTATGGCGATCACCATAGTATGGTGGTCGCCATATGAGGAGTTCGGCAATGCCCCTGTACCAGATCCTAACGTCTCGACGAGCCGTCTTGGCAATGGGCGCAGCCAGCCTGGTTGCGGCTTCACTTCGCGCGGCCCGCGCAAACCTCAAAGGAGTATCTGACATGACCACATCAACTTATGGCGCGGGAACGCTCCCCGCAGGCGTACGATCGCGCATGATCCACGAGGTCAACGGCCTCGATGTTCATATTCTCGAAGCCGGGTTCGAAAACTCCAACCGGCCGCTCGCGCTGCTGCTGCACGGCTTTCCGGATTTGGCCTATGGCTGGCGGCACCTGATGCCGCTTCTGGCCGATGCCGGCTATCACGTCGTGGCGCCCGACCAGCGGGGTTTCGGTCGCACGACCGGCTGGTCGAATGACTATGACGGCCAGCTGGCGCCGTTCAGTATCCTGAACGTGACCCGCGATGCGCTCGCGCTGGTTTCAGCTCTGGGATATCGGCAAACTGCGCTGCTGGTTGGGCACGACTTCGGCTCACCCGTCGCAGCCTATTGCGCGGTGGGCCGACCTGACGTTTTTCCCTCGGTGGTGCTGATGAGCGCGCCGTTCCCCGGCACGCCAGCATTTCCGTTCAACACTGCGGTGAACGGCGCATCGCCGGCTCAGCCGAATACCGACATCCAGACGTTGGCCGCCGCGCTTGCGGCGCTCCATCCGCCCAGAATGATCTACCAACAATATCTGAGCACAAGGGAAGCGAACCATGACCTGTCGCACCCGCCTCAAGGCTTACACGCGTTTCTTCGTACTTTCTTCCACGTCAAAAGCGCGGACTGGTCAGGGAATAGACCGCGACCTTTGAAGGCGCGAACGGCCGAAGAGTTCGGGCAGATCCCCGCCTATTACGTAATGGAACGCGGCAAAACGATGCCCGACAACGTCGCTCCATTCCAGCCGTCGGCCGAAGAGGTCATGACCTGCAAATGGCTCACCGACCCTGAACTTGCGGTGTACGCGCAGGAGTATGGCCGCACTGGCTTCCAAGGCGCGTTGCAGACTTATCGCGTCTATACCGATCCCACCCTGAATGCTGAGCTGCGCCTGTTTTCGGGCAGGACGATCGATGTCCCGTCGCTCTTCATTGGGGGGCAAAGCGATTGGGCAACCTATGTGTCGCCGGGCGCGCTCGACCTGATGAGGACCAGGGCGACGACTAAAATGAGTGACATCCAACTGATCAACGGCGCGGGTCACTGGATTCAACAGGAGCAGCCGGCTCGGCTCAGCGCGCTTCTCCTCGCTTTCGCCAAGGACGTGGGTGCGCGCTGACCGCGCCCGCGAATAGGCCTCCGCTTCGTCTTGCCGATTGCGCGGTGTCGCTTACGGCTCGAACCAAGCGGAGAAAGATAGCCGCGCTGTCTGGTGATATTTGTCTGTAGGCAATCCAGCACGCTCTAACTGCGGCGCTCCATCAGCAAGATAAGTTCGATCCCGGCGAGAACACAGTCGAGCCCTCGGTCGAACTCGATCTCGGCCCCCGGATGTGTGGCCTCGCTGACGACCCTTGCCATCATCGGAAACCGACCGGTGGAGATCAGCCGTTTAAGATAGGGCCACCAAGCCACCTGCCACTCCGTCGGACCCATGCCGCTTTCGCGCTCGGCGCGAAGCTCGTTCGCTTCGTTGCGCAAAGCGCCGATCACGTAGGCGGCGACGGTGTTCACCGCCTGCATGATGGCGTCCATGTCCTTGAACGCGTGCGCATCGCTCAGCGCCGCATATACTGCTTCGAGATGCGTAATGGCGTTGGGGCCAAGGTTCGGCCTGCCTCCGAGGAGTTCGATGAACCATGGGTGCTGCCGCGTGGCCTGACGCAGGCGATCACCGACGGTGCGAAGAGCCTCGCGCCAGCCGCTGCCCAGTGGGCCGGCGGCCAGCATCTCTCCATAGACGGCGTCCACCATCAGCTCCAGCAACTCCTCCTTGGTGGAGAGGTAGCTGTAAAGACGCATGGTGGTCGCATCGAGAGAGGCGGCAACCTTTCGCAACGAGACGGATGCCAGTCCTTGCCTGTCGGCGATGGCAATGGCGCCGTTCGTGATGATTTCGCGGTTCAGCGGAGCGAGCGGGCCTTTCGGCTCAGGCCTCTCCCACAGGACCGCACCGCCGTTTGCTGCTGGTTTGGGCAAGTTCTTCATACGGCAACCCTAGGTGAACAGGAGTACGGTTGACAAGTATCGTACCTAGGACGTACAGTGTTATTCACGCATACAACGTTATGAAAGCCAGGCGCGTGGACTCAGAATCAACTTCGGTACTCGTGATGGACGGCGGCCCCATGAACAACGAGAACGTCATCATCGTCGGAGCGGGGGTGGCTGGTCTCAGCCTCGCCATCATGCTGGCCGGACAGAACATCAAGAGTCAGGTTCTGGAGTCACGGCAGCGTTTCGATGGCCCGACGAGTGGCGTGCGGATATCCGCTGAGGGTGTCAGGATCTTGAGACTCATGAAGGTCGCCTCCATCGGTGAAGACACGAAGAGAGTCGACATGCGTCTTGGTGGCCTGTCCGCCAGCTTTTCCGCCCGGGAACGCGACCCATCCGCGATCATGGTCACAAGGCTGGCGCTTCACGAGCAACTGATGAAGCGAGCACGCGCGCTGGGTATTCCCGTGTTGACCGGATTCAAAGTCGCGAGCGTGACCGAGACGGTCACCGGAATCGAGGTGACGTCGGAATCGAACGAAAAGGCGAATGGCACCCTGCTCGTGGGGGCTGATGGGGTCGGCTCAACGCTCCGACACATACTGAATCCGGGTCAGAGTTCAACCAAAACCTATGCGGGGTATCTGGGCGTGGGCTTCATCACCGAGGATGAAACCAAAATCGAAATGACGCTGCACAGCTATCCTGGTCACCAGTTTGGAATCGCCTCTTGCGGGAAGGTGAACGAGGCAGCGACGAAGAACAGCATTTTCATATGGACTCACATCCGCATGCCCGAAGGGGATGCGAAACTGGCAACTCAAGCGAGTGTCGAGGCGGAACTGGCAAAACGAGCAGAACGATGGCGTCCCGAGCTTAGAAGCAAGTACGACCTGTACACCGAGGACGCTGACGCCATGCTGGCCTTCGGCCCCGTATACAACGGGAAGCTCCCCGGTCGATGGTACAGCAACAGGATGATTCTGATCGGGGACGCCGCGCACCCCTACGGACCTGGTGGACAAGGAATCAGCATGGCGCTGAAGGACGCCAAGGCGCTGTGTGACGTCATTGCGCGCGGCTTTACTGAAGATGACAAGAAGGAATTCCAGCGAAGCCGCGCTCAGGAGGCGCGCACCTTGGGAGAGGCTGCGGAGAAAAGAAACTCCAAAGAGTCGTCATCCACCAAGTGGGGGATACTCGCCGAGGGGGTCGTCATGAAGGCGGTGGAAATCTTTACTCGAGGAACAATGAGGTTCTAAACCTTGGCACGGCGCATCCAATCGTTCACGGCAAGTCGGGGAAGAGCCGAAAAGTCAGGTATGAGGTACCGACACGGGGACCTCGCTCAACAAGCTGCCGCCATTGAACTTGACCCGGGCAAGCCGAATGGTCACGACTCATACGCCCTCGAAAAGAAGGACTCCGATGGCAGCGCTTACTTAACATATCAAAATAATCTCACACGTGACTTCGCGCAAGTTTTGCGACAATGAAGCAGAAACCCCGGTCATCTTTCGGTCATCCTTTGAAGAGCAAGCAAATGAACGCTCAACGTCTCGTTACACCAGAAACGGTGCCTCACATCCTTGTTGAAGACGATGAGGAGATCGCAACAATGGTCATCGAAACGTTGACGGAGAATGGCCTTACGGCTGTCGGGGTCGGCTCAGCCGCCAACATGGACGCTATCCTCAAGACACAATCCTTCGATCTGATCGTGCTCGATGTCATGCTGCCAGGAGAAAATGGTTTCAGTATCTGCCGTAGGCTGCGAGCATTATCGACCATCCCTATTGTCATGCTCACAGCACTGGAAGATGAAATCAATCGTGTTGTCGGCATTGAGCTTGGAGCTGACGATCTTGCCTCAAGCAGGTCGATTTTGGCCCGACCGTACATCTGACGTTTGACCAGTTTGAGCTTGTTGACCTGTCCTTCGGTCTGGCCATTCGACCACGGCTGGCAGATCGCAGCACCAACTGCGTCATAATCCTTGGCGATGCCCTTGGCAAACGATGCTACCAAGCTATCCTCGGCGGCGGCCATCCATGGCGCGAGATTGGTAATAGCCTTGGTGCGGACCATCGCGTGGAATCGCGCGATGAGCTGACGGGCTGTATCGAGCGCCGGCACACCATTCTCGATCACAGTCACGGTCACGGTATCTGACTTGGTGAGATTGTCACGCCCGGTCGTCATCATCCGGGCGATAGTGCGGGCAGACGGCACCTTTTGAAGTTGTTGGTCTGTCGCTTGTTCGGCTCGCCTCCGCCGTGTCGCCCATTCGGTCACCACCCGCAACGAGCCGGCAAAGCCTCGCGCTTTCAGCCGACGCCACAACTCCGCGCCATTGCAGCAGTGGCTGGCCCATTCTGATTCGAGATCAGGCAACCAGGCATCCAGCGTGCTTTCTCGGGTGCGGAAGACGTCGGTCTGCAAACCTCGGACGACCTTGCGAACCAATCCTCGGCTATAGCTGAGGCGGCGGGCGATCTCTTTGATCGGAATACCTTCCCTGTGATGGGCAAGGATTGCGTCATTGGCATTTTCTCGTCTCAAAAAGCCTTCATATTGAAGCCGTTCAGCGGAAGTCAGCAGCTTCGGATTGATAGTCGTCGCACCGATTGCCAAGCGGATGTCGCGCATCGACTTGCGGACAGCATCTCGGAACGCGGCACTGGCGTTTTCCATCAGGTGCCATCGATCGGCGACCTGGATGGCCGTAGGCAAAGCGCGTGCACCGGCTTCGCCATAGCCACCACCGCGATCGCGCGACAACACCGTGATCGTTTGATGGTTGGCGAGGAAAGCCTCAATCGTTGCAACTTCCCGGTCTGGCAGCAACTTGACGATCCGCCGGCGTTCGAGGTCGCAGACGATGATGCCGTAGCGACAATTGCGCCGGAAAGCCCAGTCATCGATGCCGATGACCGCCAACGGGTTCGTGGGCAGTTGAGATCGACGGCGGACAACACGTAACAGCGTGTCATTGCTCACCGGCAGCGTCGACCTCCGGGCAAAGCTGGCTGCCGGGCGACCACCCAGAGCCAGGCCGAGATGATGGACCAGACATTCCAGCCGTGCTGTTCGACGCGCACGGACCGGCAGAACGCACTCACCAAACCGTTCGGCGAAAATCTTTTGGCGACAATACGTGGCGGTGCACACGAAACGCCGGGTGGTCACGCGAAGTAACAGTTTGCGACCCGAACAGGGCAAGTCCAACGCCGTCCTTACGTATAGGCTATGGACGCGGCTTGAGGCTGTTCCACCGCGGACATGGTCGGCTCGATGCGATAGAACCGGCATTGACGATCATCGCATCGCCGTCCGCCGACACGTCTTTGACGGCCAATTCGGGCGGGATCAGATTGGAAAGGCGAAACTGGGGTCTCATGGCGCTGATTCTCCTTCGAAAACCATGCGAGTAGAATCCCAAACATCATCGGGATTGAGTCAGACCCAATATTCCACGCCGATTGACACGTCAGGCCTGTCCTCCGCAAATTCTTAAGCGACTTGGCGCATTCAGTGCGGGCGTACATCACTGAGAAATTGCCTTAGTCGAGGATGCTTTGGATTCCGAAAAAAATCATCAGGCCTCTCTTTTTCTAAGATCACGCCCTTGTCCATGAACCAAACTTCGTCAGCTACATCTTGCGCAAAGCCTAGTTCGTGCGTCACGCAGACCATCGTCATGCCCTGATGGGCCAGTTCCCTCATAACTGAAAGGACTTCGCCGACCATTTCTGGATCGAGGGCGCTCGTCGGTTCGTCGAACAGCATGATTGGCGGCTTCATGGCCAAGGCGCGTGCAATCGCGACACGCTGCTGCTGCCCACCCGATAACTGACCGGGAAACGATTTGATCTTTGCTCCCAGCCCAACGCGTTCGAGAAGCGATGCGGCGGCCCTGTGCGCCTCTTCCTTCGAGGTTTTGCTGACCTTAATTGACGCAAGGGCGACGTTGTCGAGCGCATTCATGTGTGGGAACAGGTTGAACTGTTGGAAGACAAATCCGACCCTGCTCCGAAGCCTGTTGATGTCGGCCTTCCTGTCATGAACAGATTTTCCTTCCACCAGGATCTCTCCCGACGAGATTTCCTCCAGTCGATTGATCGTTCTGATCAGCGTGGATTTACCGGATCCGGAAGGACCACAGAGGATCACTACCTTCCCAGCTTCGACCGTGGCGGAGACTTTGTGCAGAACCTGCATGTTCCCGTAGAATTTATTGATCTCGCGGAATTCAATCATGACACACTCGCGATCTTGTTTGGGTTGCGGCGGTTGGTGATGCGGTGCTCGAGGTAGCGGGTAAAGGAACTAAGTGAAAAACAGATTATGAAGTAACCTGCCGAAGTGATCGCGAAGACCTGCAGCGGCTTCACCATGACAGAGCTGTTCACCTGGCTTCCGGCATACATCAACTCTTGGACGCCGATGATATAGCCAAGCGAGGTGTCTTTGATTGTGGCTACAAGCTGGCTAATGATGCTCGGAGCCATGTTGTAGAGCACTTGCGGCAGGATCACATCGGTCTGCGCCTGGCTGTAGCTAAGACCAATCGAACGGGCTGCCTCGATCTGCCCCCTCGGTAGCGACATGATTCCTGCCTTGAGAATCTCGCCCATATAGGCCCCCTGGAACAGGGTGAGTGTTACCAGCATTGTGGTGAAGCCCGTGATGGCGTAGCCCGTCAGCTTTGGTAACAAGAAGTAGACCCAGAAGATCAGCATTACTAACGGAATGCTCCGGATTAGAGATGAGATGGTCGATGATACCTGCTTCAGCCAGCCAATAGACGACGTCTGGGACAGAGCTAGCAGCAAGCCGACCGGGAAGCAGAAACATACGCTCAGGATAGACAGCCATATCGTACCTGCTATCCCCCCGAGCGGACCGTAAGGATATTGGCCGATAAGGAAGAATTTCCAATTCTGTTCAATGAGTTCGATCATCAGGCAGTCCCCACTTCCATGTAATGCTCGGTGACCTTGCCGAGCAGGATGACCGCCATCGAGAGGACTAGGTAGATAATAGTCGCGATCGAAAACGCCTGGAAAGTTAAGAACGTCTCGTTCTGGATTTCCTTTGTCTGGTAGGTAAGTTCCATGACACCGATCACCATCGCAAGGCTGGTCGATTTCAGGAGCAGGATCGCACGGCTGATCAGTGCTGGCAGGGAAGCCCTCACTGCCTGTGGCATCATCACGTGATGCAAGGACTGCCGGAAGTTCAGGCCGATGGATCTCGCGGCCTCATACTGGCCGCGAGAAATCGAGCGGTAGCCACTACGGATATCTTCGCAGATATAGGCTCCGTAGTAGAGGCCAATTGCTACGGCGGCGAAGATCACGTCACCATTGTTTGCATTGAACCAGTCCTGTGCCGGCAGAGGGAAAATGGTGCTAACACCGAAGTACCACGCGAAGATGTGCACGATGACCGGGACATTGCGCTGATATTCGATCCAGGCGGCGGCGGCGGCGTCGATCGATCGAGGCGCAGAAACGCGAATGATCGCAAGCAGTATCCCGGACCCAATGGCGATCAGCCAGCTCGCGACGGCGAGTATGACTGTCATTTTTAGGCCAAGCGCGATCTCCCCAAGATACTGGGGATTGGTGAGAATCTCCATTTAGTTCCCCTGCCGTTTTCGGCGTTCTTAGTTCTTAGTTCGCGATCTTCTCGATCTTAAAGCTCTTCTTCTGCTTGTAGATCGTTCCCTCGCCGAGCCATTTGTCGTGGATGTTCTCGGCCTCGCCGGAATTATCCAGATCGACTAGGGCTTTGTCGACGGCCCCGAGCAGGCGATCCTCGCCCTTCCGCACGCCGATGCCCCAGGTCTCGGTACCTACCGCCTGATCAACCAACTTGAGTGGAGCCGCATCGCCTGCCTTAGAGATAAGTCGAGCGTTCACCAGGAATGAGGCGCTAAAGCCATCCACCTTACCCTGAACGAGAGCAAGGAATCCGGTCGGCGCATCGTCAAAGGTCACCACATTGACGTTTTCGACGGATTTGCGCACGAAACCTTCAGATGTTGATCCCTTGATGACGGCAATGCGCTTGCCCGCGAGAGACTTGAGATCAGCAAAGCCGCGATCGGCCCGAACTGCCACCCGATGCGGTACCATGAAATAGCCGTAGGAGTAATTGATCTGTTCGGCACGGGTTAGAGTGTAGCCCAAGTCGGCCGTGAGAATATCAACGCGCCCTTCCGTCAGCTCGGGGATACGTGCGTCATTCGACATCGTCTTCATCTCGAATTTGACGCCAAGCTTTCCGGCAATCGCTTCACAGAAATCGACATCATAGCCAACCAGCTGACGGGTGCTCGGATCGGGAAACGAGAACGGCTCATAATTCGGGACCGTCCCGCAAACCAAAAGTCCCTTGGTTTTTATGTCGTCGAGGCGGTCAGCTAGGGCGGGGCCAAAGCCCACAATGAGCGCGAGTGCTGATGTGGTAGCTAATGTTAGGATTTTCATGGAAGTTCCCCTTCTTTGCGCTTCATGCGCGCACCTATGAAGTTCCGAAGCGATGCGGACCGGGCGAAGCCGAAATCTATGCAGACTATGCAAATTGTATCCACATCATACCGATAGCATGCAAAAATAACGTTTCAAGCGTTTTTTCCCGGTATGCGTGATGTCATTTGCGAATTTTGCCATCGCCATGATTTTTTTAAGAACCAGATTTCTATCTATTGTATAATTTAGCTGATAATCGTATCCGTTGACGCCCGCGACAGAGCTGCGGCAAAAGATAAAATGGAGGATTAACGGTGAATCTCGATCGATATGAGGTCGTAGTTGTTGGCGCCGGAAGCATCGGCATCGCGGTCGCCTATTACTTGATGAAGAATTATAGCGTGACGCGTGTCGCCATCATCGATCCCCGAGATCCGATGAGTCTTACATCCGCCCAGTCGGGCGAGAACTATCGCAACTGGTGGCCCCACCCCGTCATGACGGAATACACCAACCACAGCATCAGTCTGATGGAAGACATCGCTCGTGAATCGGACAACCGAATCAACATGACGCGTCGCGGCTACGCCCTTGTGACGCGTCGTAAGGAGCCTGAAGATCTCATTGCCGATCTTTACAGGGGTTATGGTGCAGATGCAGAGCGCCTCGTACGTATCCACAAACCCGGCACCGACCTGAGCTACCAGCCGCCCACCTCCTCCGACTGGCAGTCGGCGCCGGATGGCGTGGACGTGCTCTGCGACCAGGAACTGATCCGCAAGACGTTTCCAACCTACGAGCCCGATATCGAAACGGTCATCCACATCCGTCGCGCAGGTTCGATCAGCGGCCAGCAACTCGGCCAATTCATGATCGAGAAGATTAAGGAGTCCGGCGGCCAGGTGATCCGCGGCCAGGTCGTCGGAGTCGAAGCCTCACAGCCGTTTGCCGTTCGGATCAAGATGTCAGATGGCGAGAGGACGATTTACACGGACAAGTTCGTTAATGCAGCAGGCCCGTTCCTCAGGGACGTCGGCAACATGCTCGGCGAAGATCTACCTGTGACCTGTGTCTACCAACAGAAGATTGCGTTCGAGGATCGCGAAGGCGCTCTCCCGCGTAACTTGCCCTTCACGATCGATCTCGACGGTCAGCGGCTTGACTGGACCGATGAGGAACGTGAAATCCTCGTTGAAGATGCGGTGACGAAGAAACTCACCGAATTTATGGCTGGCAGCATCCACTGCCGTCCCGATGGCGCTGAGGACGGGAAGTGGGTCAAGCTAGGCTGGGCCTACAATGACCGCGTATCGGATCCGCTCGAAGCAGACCCGATCGACGAACAGTTCCCGGACATTGTCCTGCGTGGCGCAAGCCGTCTTCAGCCGAGGCTAAAAACCTATATCGGCCGCCTGCCTCGCAATGCACATCACTACGGCGGATACTACACGATGACCGAAGAGAATTTGCCCCTGATCGGCCCGATGCGCACTCCGGGCGCATATGTTGTCGGTGCGCTCTCGGGCTTCGGCACCATGGCAGCCTGTGCGTCAGGCTATCTAGCGGCAGCTTGGATTACGGGTGGAGAACTGCCTGCATACGCTAAGGACCTTAGCTTCGAGCGTTATGAAAACGCCGAACTTATGGCGGAACTCGCTGAACTAAGCCGCGGCGTTCTCTGACCGCCGGACGGATGGTTGAGGTTCATGGCGACCGCTTTCGGAAGCGGTCGCTGATCAGATTCATTTCTTCAGCCGACCGTATTGGCGATGCGCCGCTTGAAGTGACCGCTGGGTCTGCTCGATGTGGCTCTCCAATAGCGCGGCAGCTGAGGCTACGTCGCCCTTCTGGCAGAGGTCGAGAATCTCGAGATGCTCCTTTTGGGGACGTGCTTTTCCAGAGGCCATCGAAACCTGCGTCCGGATGAAGCGGTTCACATGGCCGTAGTTGGCTTCGATCATCGACAGCAATCTTGGACGGTCGCACGGAGCATAGAGTGTCCAGTGGAACCGCCAGTTCATTTCTCCCCAGTTCGTGGGTTCTGGACTCGCGTCGTACTCCTCAAGGATCTGGCGGGCCATCTCAACATCCTCAATCGCGAAGTTCGGGACGGCGAGCTTGAGCGCACGGCACTCCAAGGCGATCCGGATATCGAACATCTCGACGATGTCATCGAGAGAAAAACCCTTAACGACAGCACCCTTGTTGGGACTGATTGTCACCAGTCCTTCCGTCTCGAGCTGCCTGAGTGCTTCTCTGACCGGAATGCGGCTTGTCCCGTACTGCTCCGCCAACTCGTCCTGACGGAGCTGCTGGCCCGGATCGTATTGGCCGGACACTATCGACTCACGAAGTCCGTCGCGGACAACCTCCGGCGCAGATTTCGTTCGCTCGCTTGCTTTGAATATCATCTCACCGCTCATCGTCCTGCTCGAATGTATATAATCGACCTTGATCGTAACCATTCAACACAAACTGCGAAACAGACAATCTCGTATTCCCACCATATTTTCGCTAGATCGAGAATAAAAACGATACACAAATCTTTGATTTTTTTGCCGATCGCCTGCTGGAAGTTGTCCAGTTTTCCGGTTCGCGGTCGAACATTGCCAAAAAACACAGAAAAAAACTTGCGGTATTGTATCCAGTTGTGCATGTAATTTATACATATGCTGCGATGGAGTTTCCGTGCACGCCATATTGGCTATTGCAATGACCTCAACGCCTATTCCGGGGCAGGATGAACAGGAGGGGATGACGTGAAGATTCTGGTGAGTGTCAAAAGAGTTGTCGACTACAACGTCAAGATCCGCGTCAAGCCGGATGGCACAGGCGTCGAGCTTGCCAACGTCAAGATGTCGATGAACCCGTTCGACGAAATCTCGGTCGAGGAAGCCCTCAGGCTGCGCGAAGCCGGGAAGGCGACGGAAGTCGTCGTCGTCTCGATCGGCCCGGCCAAGGCCGAGGAAACGCTACGCACCGCACTCGCCATGGGCGCCGACCGCGCCATCCTGGTCGAGACGGACGATGCCGTCGAGCCGCTGACCGTTGCAAAAATCTTCAAGGGCGTCGCGGAAGCCGAACAGCCCGGCCTGATCATCGTCGGCAAGCAGGCGATCGACGACGATTCGAACCAGACCGGCCAGATGCTGGCAGCGCTGATGGGCATCGCCCAGGCGACGTTTGCCTCGAAGATCGAGCTTGGCGATGGCAAGGCCACCGTCACCCGCGAAGTCGACGGCGGCCTGCAGACCATCGATATCACGCTGCCGGCCGTCATCACCTCGGACCTGCGCCTCAACGAGCCGCGCTACGCCTCGCTGCCGAACATCATGAAGGCCAAGAAGAAGCCGCTCGACAAGAAGACGCCGGCCGACTTCGGCGTCTCGACGACGCCACGCCTGAAAGTCCTGAAGACCGAAGAGCCGGGCGGCCGCAAGGCCGGCGTCAAGGTCGGCTCGGTCGCCGAACTGGTCGATAAGCTGAAAAACGAAGCCGGCGTGCTTTAAAGCCAGGAAAGGAACGTACCACCATGACCATTCTTCTTCTGGCCGACCACGACAATGTCAGCCTGTCCGACCAGACCGCCAAGACGCTGACCGCAGCTGCCAAGATCGGCGGCGACATCCATGTGCTGGTCTCCGGCAAGGGTGCCAAGGCTGCCGCCGATGCGGCGGCAAAGCTCTCTGGCGTCTCGAAGGTGCTGCTCGCCGAAAGCGACGATCTCGCCAACAATCTCGCCGAGCCGCTGGCCGACCTGATCGTTTCCTTGGCAGGCAGCTATGACACGATCATCTCGGCTGCCACCTCGGTCGGCAAGAACGTGCTGCCGCGGGTTGCCGCCCTGCTCGACGTGGCGCAGATCTCGGAAATCATCGAGGTCGTCTCGTCAGACACCTTCAAGCGGCCGATCTATGCCGGCAATGCCATCCAGACGGTGCAGTCGAGCGATGCCAAGAAGGTCATCACCGTCCGCACGGCCTCCTTCGCCTCCGCAGAAGAAACCGGTTCCGCCACGGTCGAAGCCCTTGCGGCCATCGCCAATCCGGGCCTGTCGACCTTCGTCGGCGACGCGCTGTCGTCCTCCGATCGCCCTGAACTGACGTCTGCAAAGATCATCGTCTCCGGTGGCCGGGCGCTGGGATCTGCGGAAAAATTCCGCGAAGTCATCCTGCTGCTCGCCGACAAGCTGGGTGCCGCCGTCGGCGCATCGCGCGCCGCCGTCGATGCCGGCTATGCGCCGAACGACTGGCAGGTCGGCCAGACCGGCAAGGTTGTCGCCCCGCAGCTCTACATCGCGGTCGGCATCTCGGGCGCCATCCAGCACCTGGCCGGGATGAAGGACTCGAAGGTCATCGTCGCCATCAACAAGGACGAGGAAGCGCCGATCTTCCAAATCGCCGACTATGGTCTTGTCGGGGACCTTTTCGAGATCCTGCCGGAGCTCATGAAGGCGATCTCAGACAGACATGGCGTTCCAGCAATAGTTTGAAGATCGCATGCCCGGATTTCGAGGTTCGGGCTTGTCTCCACAAGATCCGACAGCACGAACAGCCATGGCATCGAAAAAGAGCGCAAGAGAAGGACTTGGACGGGATATGAACATTATTTTGGTCGGCGCGGGGAACATGGGTTTCTCCATGCTACAGAAATGGCTGGCAGATATGGAGCACCGTTTCTACGTTGTCGAACCCGTGGGCGCGCTGCGGAAGCGCGCCTTGGATGCGGGTGCGGATGCTTTTGCAACGGCCGAGGACCTCCCCGGGGTCTTTGAAGCCGATGTGGTGGTCGTAGCAACGAAGCCTCAGGCCGTTCCCGAGGCGGTGGCGAAGTACGCTCCTTATATCTCCAAGGAGGGGCTATTCATCTCGGTCGCTGCAGGTGTCGACATAAAGACTATGGTCGCAAAGGCAGGTCGCCAGTTCGCGATTGTCCGCTGCATGCCTAACACCGCCGCCGCGATTGGCGAAGGGATGATAGTATGCTGTCCGAGCGTACAAACGACTCTTTCACAGCGGGATCTGACTGGTCAGCTCATGTCGGCCATAGGTAAGGTGGCGTTCGTAAACGACGAAATTCACATGGACGCAGTTACGGCCGTGTCTGGCTCCGGTCCTGCCTATCTTTTCCACTTCATCGAAGCATTGGCCAAAGCTGGCGAAACCGCAGGCCTTGATCCGGAGCTGGCGATGACGCTTGCGAAGCAGACTGTCTTGGGCGCTGCGAGGCTGGCGAGCGAAAGCGACGAGCCTCCGACTACACTGCGCGAGCAGGTCACAAGTCCCAATGGAACCACCGCAGCAGCGCTCTCCATCCTCATGGACTTGGAAGACGGACTGACCAGCTTGGTTACGAAGGCCGTGGCGGCAGCGAAAGCGCGATCCATCGAACTAGGACGCTAGTTATGCGATCAATCCGGCGATGTCGAATGACGGATGCTGCCGAGTTTCAGCGTCACGTCACACATACGCAGGAATCATGCCCAGACTGTGCGCAAGGATAATGCGAACGTATTGTTTGTCGCGGTGAAGAGTTCCTAGCAAAGCGGGCTCTGTATGGTGCGGGAATTCGACATCGCGAAAGTCCAGCAGAGCTTCCCAACATCTGCGGACAGCTGATTATCCGACCTTTTCGCGCACTGCGCGATAGAACCAAGAACCTACAGTTTCGCCTCCGAGACGTTGGCCACGTTTAGGGAGCTTTTTATAGGTTTAAAATTGACAAATGCCGGCCGCTCATGTCCAAACAGCAGCGATCAGGACGGAAACGCCGACAAGAGTGATGGCATCTTCGGATGCTTAGACAAGCGCCGTCAAACTGAACTCGCCCCGCACTCTCAGGCCCGCATCAGGAACGCGCCGTGGTACATCCACTGTTTGATCGTCCCAAACGGATGCTCGACACTTTCGCGCCTCCGATCGAATGTCGGACGCGCCGCCAACCTTGCCGCCATGCGATCAAGAGAGCGACGCGTTCGTTCCCGCTGAACAACGCTTAATCAGGCGACAGCCTTGGTGTCCGAAGGGATCGATATTGTCGCACTGGCCGCGACGACAGATGGCCGACATGTCAGCGCTTATCTTGATGTTCTTTAGCAAGGGTAAGCGACCTTTTCTCCCACCGCGTCGTCGAAGTTAGCTGTTCCAAAAGCTCACACCGACATGGAGATAAAGCAAATTTATCATCTTCCTTGTTCCGTATACCTCGAAGGGCGGCTGTTCGATGCAGTCGCGAAGAACATGACACGGAAAGGATTTGCAGATGTCTGTTACCACCACTGTTAGTCAGATCGAAGCCAACGGAAGAACTTATCGCTGGCCGGTGCGTCCGACTGTTGTCATTTGCTTCGACGGCTGCGACCCTGCCTATCTTGCGGCTTCGGGACCTGCCGGTCATATCCCCACATTAAGCGGTTTCCTAAACGATGGCTTTTACGCTATCGCTGATGCTGCGATGCCGACCTTCACCAATCCCAACAACGTTTCGATTGTCTGCGGTGCTCCCCCGGTCGTTCACGGTGTCGCCGGCAACTATTATCTGGACCGCGAGACCAAACAGGAAGTCATGATGCTCGATGCACGCCTAATGCGAGCGCCGACGATCCTTTCGCAATTCTCCAAGGCGGGTGCCAAGATTGCCGTCGTGACTGCCAAAGACAAGCTTCGAAAGGCGCTGGCGCACGAGATGCAGGGCATTGCCGTCTCGGCGCAGTATGCCGACAAGTGCACGATCGAGGAAAATGGCATCGAAGACTTGACCGGTCTCGTCGGGCGGGGAACGCCGGACCAGTATTCATCGGACCTATCTCTTTTCGTGCTGGACGCCGGTATCCGCCTGCTTGAGACACGCCCTCTCGACATTCTCTATCTCTCGCTCTCCGACCTGGTCCAGCACAAGCATGCTCCCGATGCGCCTGAAGCCCACGAGTTCATGAAGGATGTCGACGATCGTCTAGCGCGTCTGATCGATCTGGGTGCAACGATCGGCATTGTTGCGGATCATGGGATGAACGACCTCTCTCGCGCTGATGGCACACCAAACGTCGTCTATCTCGGAGACATCCTCGACGAAGAATTCGGCGAAGGCTCGACGCGGGTAATCTGCCCAATTACCGATCCCTTCGTGAAGCATCACGGCGCGCTCGGCGGTTTTGTGCGCGTTCACCTCATGAAGGACGGTCTTGATCGCAATGAGATCCTGAAAGCGATCCGCACCCTTCCTGGTGTTGAAGTCGCGTTGACCGGAGAGCAGGCTGCGGCCCAATTCGAGTTTCCGTTGGATCGCGAAGCCGATATCGTAGTCATTTCATGCCGCGGCGTCGCGCTCGGCGCACGCAACATCGATCACGACATCTCTCAGCTTGCCGGCGAGCGACTTCGCTCACACGGTAGCCTTGCCGAACAACAGGTTCCTTTCATCATCTCGCATCCATTGAACGAGACTTACGCAAAACGCTCGATCGCAAATCTGCGTAATTTCGACGTGTTCGACTACGCGCTCAACGGTACGCTCTGACACGAAAGTCAAGTAGGTCCGGTTTATCTCGTTTCGGCATATTGAGCCACCGAAGGGATAGCGCGCTTAATCCAGTCCACAAACCCCTTGGCTAAATTTCCCGCGCCGGACGCGGGATTGACGAAAACCTGGTAGCTCGGGCCTTGGATCCGCGATTGAGGAAACAGCTCCACGAGCTCGCCGCGTGACAGCTGATCCTCGATCAGGTAGGTCGGAACCACCAAGGCGCCGCGGCCCGCGAACATGGCGTCCAGGGCGATATAGAAATGCGGCAACTTGGTTGCCTGACGCGCCATTGCCACCGGCAGACCAGCCAGCTTCAGCCAGTTCATTAGTTCACCATGACGCGTTGATACATCGATCAAGCCAATCTGAGACAGTTGATCTCCCTGCCCCATGCGATAGCTCTCAGCGACCCGCGCCGTAGCCACCAGTGACAGTGTCTCGGCAAAAAGCGACTGGGGCAGAAATTGCGGTGGTATCAAGCCGCCCCTCCGGATCGCGATGTCGAATTCCATCTCGAGCCAATTGTCGGGCGTATGCGTGGGCCGCACCATCACGTCCGTCTCACCTGCGGATGTGTGAAACTCGCCAAGCTTCGGTATCAGCCAACGCATTGCCAAGGTCGCGGGAGCAATGACGCGAAGTACCGGCGGCTTTGCGGCCCGTTTGGGATGTAGCTCATCAAGTGCGTCCTGTATTTCATCGAATGCGTTGCCCAACACAGCCGCTACACGCCCGATCTCTGCTGTCGGAATCATTCCTTTGCGCTTCTCAAGAAAGAGCGGCTGCCCGATCCATACTTCCAGCTGTGACAGCTGCTTGCTGACCGCGCTATGGGTGATCGACAGCTCATCCGCTGCAGCCGTTACGCTTTGGTTCCTGACCACGCTTTCCAAGAACAGCAATGACTTCAGCGGTGGAAGGCGGCGTTTTCGCTGTTCCATTCACTCAAGCTCCTTCCGCCATAAAGTCACTGTACGCACTACATCTAGTGTAGTGAAATGCAGATGCGTATATATGTCGATCTGTAAAGTCAAGCCAGTCTTTTTATACAACGTTTGTGACGCGCTTATCACAAGTAAGGAAAAGCTTCATGCGTCGTCTTCTCTATTCGGCGTGGTGAGGTCAAGCACCTTCTGACTGTCCGCAGCTATGGCTATTGATGTCTTCGCAGTATCGCGCTTCTCTCCGGGATCGGCCTGTGTGGCCCTCCCACTATGGGACCAGAAGAATGAGGCGGAACAATCTAATCGGCGACCTGATCGCAATAAACGACCGTACCAAGACAACAAGCGAACTCACCCCATCCGTCGTCCTGCGAAGGACATCTTTCCACCGGCGGCGGAATCTTCTTGTCTCCTTTTTTCTCGTTACCCGGGTTGCTAATTACGCAGCAACAGGCAAGCTCTCCCGTGTCCAGCAGAATTCGGTTCGGTCACTCCACGTGCGATGCATGATCACCGGGCTGGAGATAAAGTTTCTCCCTGTCAGCTCGCGCACTGCCGCCGTCGACGCTATGAATTCGGGACAACTCGAGCTCGCTCTGACGGGCCCATCCGAATATCTCGTCATGCACCAGTTATCTAAAGCTGACGTGATCGTTGGTTGGCAGCGTCCTGACTATTCGCTCAAGTCGTCACGATCGCCGGCCGGGGCATCAATATGGTCAAAGATCTCAAGGGAAAGAAGATCGCCTTTGGTTCTTCTGCCGGCTCCACATCCACTCATCTTGGGCCGGCGCAGGCGCTGGCCGACCAAGGCCTGAAATACAGCGACGATTACCAGTCGCTTCACATCGACCGGAACGTTGCCATCCAGGCGTTGATAGACGGCGACCTTGATGCTGTAGGCATGAGCTTCGACCACCTGCCCCAACGATCCGCTGATGGCGAGCGCAAAGGCTGACCCAGCTGTGGTCGCAAAGATCAAGAATGCGTCACAGAGCATGGCTCGGAAACTGCTGAGCGCCATTCTTGATGGTACCGACGACAATCAGAAATATGCCCGAGGCGTGTTCCAGAGTAAGATCGCAGGCAGCGACTACGACTACGTCCGTGCCATGTACAATACGATTGGCATCAAGTCGTTTGGGAAATTTATTGATGAGTAACCTGATCCATGGCCGCGGCACGCTGGCGACGCGGCCAAACCTCGTGTCCAGACCTGGCATCGAGGGAGAGCAAGTCGGCGATGCATACAGCTTGTCTTGCCACGACGTCTTCAAATCCTATTCATCGACCGGCGGTCTGGGTCCTTCATGGCGTGTCGTTAGAAATCGCTGAAGGCGACGGCGTTGCCCTAATCGGAGCGAACGGATCCAGGAAATCGACGCTGCTGAAAAGCGTCGTCGGGCTGAATGCCATCGCCTGCCGACTAAAATCTGTCGTCCAGTGTCCAGCAGGCGGCGACTGCGGTCCTGCAAGCGATGTCGTAAGATCGCGAATGCGCTAATGCCTTGATGGCATTTGAACAGCGGACCAGCGTTAGTTTCTGTAAGCGCTTGGAAAAACAATGTCCTGATCGACAAGGACGTTGAACCTGTAGCCAGGTTGGATCTCCAGCGTCGGCTGGACGTCCATGTTTCTCTGTATAGTTCGGTCTGCGACACGGCCGAAGGTTTCCGCGAAATTCCTCCGCGCCGCATCCGAGGCAGTATCCTGCGTCGCCAGCGTCGAGCTCTGCGGTACAGCCATATCGATCCCGGTGCCGATTACCGCAATGAGGATGGCCGAGCCGAAGGTCTGAAGCCACTTGCGGTCGACCTTGTCGCGGAAACCGCTGTAGCCCTGCGCGTCTGTGCCAGCCATGCCACCGATCTGAAGCGTCGAGCCGTTCGGGAAGATGATGTCGGTCCAGACGACCAGAACACGGCTCTGGCCGAACGACACCTTGCTGTCATAACGGCCGAACAGTTTCGTTCCCTGCGGGATCAGGAGCCGATGTCCCGTAGCTGAGTCATAGACGTTCTGGCTCACCTGGGCGGTGATGCGACCGGGAAGATCGGAATTGATCCCGGTGATCAATGTCGCGGGAATAACCGAGCCGCGCTTGAGTTCGTAAAGCGACTGCTGGGGGACGACACGGTTTGGCAGGTAGCCAAGTTCCTTGAGGTCGGCATTAAAGAAGTCCTCCTTGGACTTCTGGCCGTTAGGATCAACATTTTGCCCGCCAAGACCCGCACGAACAGCGGCTGCGTACAGGTCGGATGCGCCAGGTGTCATTGCAGTGGAAACGCCATTCGTCGTCGCGGCCGCCGTGTCGTTTGTGTCCGCTCCCCGCTTGTCGAACTTTCCGCGATCGACAGCGATCGGCGAATCATAGGCGGCGTCATTGGCCTGCAGCCGGGCCATTCTCTGGCGCTGCCGCTCGCGAAGATATTGCTCTTCCTGCTCGCGCTGCAAACGGGCGCGCCAGACCTTTTCAGATTCCAGTTGCTGTTCCGGCCGTGCCTCTTCCCTTTGACCGGGCTGCGGTGTGAACGGATTGACGGAGCGCTTCTCCTCTTGCGTCTCGACCGGCGTCGGCTGCAGCGTCGTCACCTGCTGCGGCTCGCCGATGATGCCGTCGGAAACGCCACGCTTGATCTGATCGGCGAAGGTCGACGCCGGATTGCCGGAGCTTGTGTCCGGTCCGGTATCGCGGAAATATAGCCCGCGCGACGACAGGCCGTAGAAGATGACCGCGAGGAAGGCGACCACCAGCACGACCACGACGATGATCGGGAGACGGTTTATCCGGCGCATGCCGGGGCCTGTCTCCTCGTTGACAGTGCCGCCGAGCTTGAGCGATTGAACCATGGCGCCCTCCCCTACCCGCGTTGCATGACCGAGAGCGCGCTCGCCGGCTGCGCACCAGTCGCGGTGACGGTATAGGCGCGGCCGAGCTCGACGCTGTTGGTCGACAGCCGCGCGAGCACCTGACCCTCGAAGGGAATAACGACGTAGCCGAGGGGCACGGTGCGCTTCGTACTGTCGGTCTTCTGGTCGGTCACAACGGCATAGCCCCAGCCTTTCAGGGCCGCTTCCAGCGCTTGCCCGAAGGGCGAGCTATCCTGCCTCAGCGAGACGGTCGCGGTTCCGGGGCCAATCTGCTCGGCGAGCCTGCTCACCATGTCGCCGGCAATGGCGCTTGCCGCCGGCCCCGAGATCTCGGTAGGCGCGTTGCTGGAGGTCAATCCATCCGTTCCGAGCGACTGGCATCCGGAAAGGAGGAGGGCGAGGGCGCAGGCGGCAGCGAGGCTGCGGAGGGGGTGCAAGGGCGGCGTGCGGGAGGAGAGGCTTCGCATCACCGCCCTCCCCGCCGGATCGTCACCTTCTCCTGTTTCCAGCCGACGCCGGAAACAAGGACCGCACGATCGACGTGATAGTCGACCACCATCATGTCACCCTTCATCCGGTAGTTGACGATGCGGTTCTGTCCTCCCGAGACGACAAAGAGAACCGGCGCGTCCTGGCTGGAGATCGAGCGCGGGAACTGGATGTAGGTCTTTTCCCCGTCACTATAGACCCGTGTCGGCCGCCAGCCGGCATTGCCGGAGACCGAATACGAGAAATTCAACTGCTCGGCCGGGACGCCGGTGCCGGGGATCGTGCTTGCCTCCATCCGCGCGTTGATGTCAGCGAGCTTGGTGGAAACGTCTTCCGGATATTCGAAGCCGACGCGGGCCATGTATTGGTTTGCATGCGACTTGAGCTGGATGTGATAGGTGCGGCGCGAGGTTGTCACCACCATCGAGGTGACAAGGTTCGGCTCGGATGGCTTGACGATCAGGTGGATCGCCTGCCCTCCCGCCGCTCCTGACGTTGCGGGCTCGACCTTCCACCTGACGGTGTCGCCGACCAGCACGTCGCGAACCACCTCGCCGCTCTGGAGCTCGATATCGCAGACCTGCAAGGGCGAACAAACCACGGAGGGCTGCACCTCGCCGTAGAGGAAGATCACCTTCCCGTCCGGTCCTTTCGTGACAAGTCCGCGTGATCCGCGCCACTGGGTGGAAATTCCCATCCCCTTCGCCTCATTGGCGGTGACGCCATCGGCTGCGAGCGCGCGTGAGGAAAGAAAAGCCGAAAACGGCACGATGACGGCGAGGATCGTTGCAGCAGTCAGGGTGACCGAAAAACGTCTCAGTCGAATGTTCATGTTCGGGGCCATGCCTTTCAAAGCTGCGCGGTCCAGTCGAGATCCCGGAGATAGAGACCGATCGGGTTAAGCCGGATGACGCCCTCGTCCTGCGGTGGCGTCAGCGTTACGGTGGCAATGCCGCGGAACCGGCGTGTGGCGGTCTCCTTGCCGCGGCGGTCGCGCTCGAACTCCGTCCAGTCGATCTGGTAGGACTGGTTCGACAGCGCCACGATGTTGTTGACCTCGACGGCGACGGTGGCGTTCTTTGCCTTCTCGAAGGGCGAAGAGGAGCGGAACCAGGCGTTGACCTTCTCGGTCGCAGGATCTGAGGTCCGAAGCAGCGCATAGGTGCGGTCGATATATTGTTTCTGCACCACAGCGTCGGGCGTCACCGACCGGAAGTTCGAAACGAAACTGCCGAGCGTGGCGCGCACCACGCGCGGGTCGGCATATTCGATCTGCTGGGGAAATCCGGCGTTCGAGGCCGTACCGAGCTTGTCCACTTCCACGATATACGGGACGAGCTTGACCTGCGTGCTCTGGAAGAGCGCGTAGGAAAAGCCGATCACCGCCATGGTCATCCCGGTGACGCCGACCAGACGCCACGCCGCGGCCGCCTTGACATAGGAGCCGTAGCGCTCGTTCCATTCCGTTCTCGCAGCGATATAGGGATTGTCGGGCGGGGTGCGTCCGGCCATGTGCGGTCAGCCTCTTACTTGTTTTCGTTGACGGGTGGAGGCGGAGGAGGCGCCGAGGTTCTGCCGGATTGCCGCGTCTGGTCGAGCTTGGCGTTGGCGAGGCCGAGCAACGAGCCGGCATAGGCTCCGGGTGAAGCGATCGCCTTCTCCTTCGCGGCCGATCCCGCTGCCCAACCCGCATTGCCGATGCAGGACGCCATGCCGCGAAGAGCCGCTCCCGCCAGGGACGAGCCCCCCGCCCTCGCCGAGCTCGCTGATTCTGCCCCCTTCATCGCGGCGCCCGCACCGAGGAAGGCGCCGCCGGCAGCGAAGGCGGCCGTCTGGCCACCATGGCGGATCACCTCCATGCCGCCAGAGACCGACGCGCCCTGCACGACACCCTGGATGATCGGCGGCACATACATGGCGATGATGAACACAACGACGGAGATGCCGGCGATGCCGATCGTGGTGATGAACTGGTCGGAGGTCGCCGTCGGCGCCTCGGCCAGCCCGATCAGAATGTCGGAGCCGATCTTGGCGATCATGACGAGCGCCATCAGCTTCATGCCGACGGAGAAGGCATAGACCAGGTAGCGGACCGCGAAATCCTTGGTGTACGAGCTGCCGCCGAGCCCGAGCATGATCATGCCGGCGAGCAAGCCGACATACATCTCGACCATGACGGCGACGAAGATCGCGGCGACGAGCGAGAACGCGACGACGACCACGATCATCGCGAAGACCGCGGCGATCGCCAGCGCGTTGTCTTCCCACAGCCCGAACTTTGCCTGCTCGGACATTTTCGATGCGACGCGGATGCCGGCGTCGAAGATGTTGGCCGGTGAGGCAGACCCGCCGCCAGCGCCGATCTGGAACAGGCTGTCGACCACCGCCTTCGCGAGCGCCGGGCCGCGATCGAGGATGAAGGCGAACAGACCTATGAACATGATCCGACGAACGAGCTCGGCGAACCAGGCGTCAAGCGATGCGGCGTTGATTGCGAGCCACACGGCCGCGATGCCGATCTCGATCCCTGCGAGAATCCAGAACAGCGACCGCGCCGCGTTCATGATCGTCGTCTCCCACCCCTTGGCGGCGGTGACGACCTGGTTCTCCAACGTGGTGAGGACGGAGCCCTGCTGGGCGAGCGCCGGCGCGGTCGCGAGAGCCAGGATCGCGACGACGATGAATGCGGTTTCGAGCTTGCGGGACGGGCGGACGACTACCATCGCGGCTTCATCTCCTGCCCGCCGCGCACGTCGTGATCCAGATCACCGCCGAAAAAGCGCTCTCGATGCTCGCGCTGCGCGGCACCCGAGCCCGACGTCCCAGTCGATGTCTCAGTCGTGGCGCCGCCTGGCTGGGCGATGACCCAAACGGTCATGCCGGCTGCGAAGGCGATCACACCCGCCACGGCGAGGGCGATGAGGATACGCGGGCTCACCAGCGTGGCTCCATCGTCTGGCCACCGCGGATGTCATTGGTGGGCGCGTTGAAGAATTTCTCGCGTCGGGCCTGGGCGAGATCCTTCTGTGCCTGTTCCGACTGGAACCATGTTCCCATCATGGTCATCTGCTGGGAGACGAGCCCGCGCAGCTTCTGCATCTGCGCGACCTGCTGCGTTGCGATCTGGTGCCCCACCTGCAGGGCCTTCATCTGGCCGTCGGCGCTCTCCGACATCGAGCGCAGCGACGACATCGTCGACTCCTCGCTCGAAAACTGCTCGGCCGTCAGGTTTGCCGCCTTCAGCGTGCCGGCGATCGTGTCGCGATTGGTGTCCGACCAGTTCTGATAGGTCGACGAGAAGCTCTGACCGTCCGGCAGATTGCTCTTCATATCGGCAAAACTCTGGAAACGCTGCTTCAAAACATCGTCGATGTTGCCCATCGAAAAGGCGACGCCCTGCCCCTGCGCGACGATGTTCTGGAGCCTGTTAAGGTCGTTCTCGACCTGACCCCAGATATGGTTCGGCAGCTGCGCGGTGTTCTGCAGCAGGTTCTTGTAGATGTTAATCTGGTTCTGGATCTGCTCTGCAAGCTGGCTGATCTGGGTGATCTGATTGTTCACCTGCTCGGCAGACTTGCCGACGAGACTAATGAGCTCCGCATTGTTGGCGAGCTGCGTCCACTCTGTGGCCTGCCCGGTCACACCGCCGGCATAGGCCGGAAGCGGGAGAGCGACCGGGATCATGATGGCCGTGATCATAGCGGCGCGCGCCGTTTTAATCGGCCGGGAAAAGTGTATCGGCATGGGCGATCCCCCTTTGCTGGAGCCAGTGCTTGGGCCAATCCGCCCCGTATTTGGAATGAAGGGCGCGGATGCGCTTCAGATCCTCCTTGCCGGACGCGCCGACGAAAGACAGGGCAATGGGCCCGAGTGACATATCGAACAGTCGGCGGCCTTCGGGTGAGGCGACGTAGTATTCGCGCTTCGGGAGCGCAGTCGCGACGATCTCGATCTGCCGCTCATTGAAGCCGATGCGCTCGTAGAACTCGCGCGTCCCCGGCTCGCGGGCCGCGCCGTTGGGCAGGCATATTTTCGTCGGGCAGCTCTCCTTGAGCACGTCGATGATTCCCGAGCGCTCGGCGTCGGAGATCGACTGGGTCGCAAGCACGACGGCGCAATTCGCCTTGCGCAGCACCTTCAGCCATTCCCTGATCTTGTCGCGGAAAGTCGGATGGCCAAGCATCAGCCAGGCTTCATCGAGGATGATCAGGCTTGGAGCGCCTGTCAGTCGTTTCTCGACCCGCCGGAACATATAGGTGAGGACCGGGACGAGATTGCGCTCGCCCAGGTTCATCAACTCCTCAACCTCGAAGCACTGGAAGGCGCCGAGCGCCAGTCCGTCCTCTTCGGCATCGAGCAACTGACCCATCGGCCCGTCGACGGTGTAGTGGTGCAAGGCGTCCTTGATCTCGCGCATCTGCACTCCGGAGACGAAGTCCGAGAGCGAGCGGCCGCGCGATTCCGCCATGAGCGCCAGTTGCCTGGAGATGGCGTTGCGATAGTCGGGCGTGACCGTGACGCCCTGCAGGGCGACGAGCGTCTCGATCCACTCGGCCGCCCAGGCGCGGTCGCCGTCGCTCGAGAGTTCTGCGAGCGGGCAGAAGGCCAGCCGCGGCGAAGCCCCCTCCCCTTCCCCGGCCGTGTCCCCGCCGATCTCGTAGTGATCGCCGCCTATGGCGAGCGTCAGCGGCAACATCGACCGCCCCTTGTCGAAGGCAAAGATCTGCGCGCTCGCATAGCGTCGGAACTGCGCGGCAATCAGCGATAGCAATGTCGACTTTCCCGAGCCGGTCGGACCGAAGACCAGCGCATGCCCGACATCGTCGACATGCAGGTTCAGGCGGAACGGCGTCGATCCGCTGGCGACCTGCATAAGCGGCGGCGATCCCGGCGGATAGAACGGGCACGGTGCGATGGGGCTTCCCGACCAGACCGAGTTCAACGGAATGAGGTCCGCGAGATTTCGCGTGTTGACTAGCGGCTCGCGGATATTGGCATAGGAGACGCCCGGCAGGCTGCCGAGAAAGGCGTCGGTCGCGTTAAGCGTCTCGATCCGGGCGCCGAACCCTTCCGCCTGGATGAGGCGACGGATCGCCTCACACTTTTCCTGAAGGCGCGGTTGCTGTTCGTCGAACAGGACGATGACCGGCGTGTAATAACCATAGGCGACGAGCTGCGACGCCGCCTCGGCGATAGCGTCCTCGGTCTCGGCGACCATCATCATGGCGTCCTGGTCGACCGAGCGGCTCTGGGTCTGGAAAAGCTGGTCGAAGAAAGGCCGCACCTTCTGCTGCCATTTCTTGCGGGTGCGCTCGAGCTTCTGGCGTGCATCCTGCTCGTCGAGAAACACGAAGCGCGAGGACCAGCGATAGGTGAGCGGCATCAGGTCGAGGCTATTCAGGATCCCCGGCCAGCTCTCCGCCGGCAGTCCGTCTATGGCGACGACACCGAGGAAGCGGTTTTCGACGGTCGGGGTCAGACCGTGCTGGAGCTGGGCCGTGACCAGCCAGTCGAGATACATCGGGATATCGGGCAGGCGGACCGCGTGGTTCTCGCCGGTGATGCAGAAGCGGATGAACTGGAACAGCTCGTCATAGCGGGCGATCCGGAAGGCCCCGCGCTCTTCGGTTTCCCGCGTCACCATCCGGCGGATGGAAACTACATTGGCGAGATACTGTTCGACCTCGCGGATGGAAGTACGAAAGGAATCGAGCGTCGTGTCGGCATATCTCGCCGATCGGCTCGCGGTATCCGAATAGACATAGCGCGTCAGCCCGGACCGCCGCGGTTCTGGCGGCTGCCAGGTGAGGATCAGCGCGTGCCGGCTCTCGAAATGCCCGCTCTCCCTCTCGAAATGGTACCGGCGCTCGCTATCGATCGCACGCGTGACCGGATCCGGGAAATGGCAAGCGTCGCCGGCCGGATAGTCGATCGTTGGAACCCGCAAGGCTTCGACCTGGATGATCCAGCCCGAACCCAGCCGGGCCAGGATCATGTTGATCTGCCGGCTGACCTCATTTCGTTCTGCGTCCGTCGAGCTTTCGCTGTCCGGGCCGGCAAAATACCAGCCGGCCATCAGTGAGCCGTCCTTCAGCAGGATCACGCCATTATCGACGAGACCGGCATAGGGAACCAGATCGGCGAATGACGGGCCGGAGTGTCGGAAGAGTTTTAGTGCGACCATGCTTGCCCCCTTAGAACTTGCGCCACGGCGTCGAGGTGGGCCGGTAGAGGGATCGGTAGGACACGTGTCGCAGATAGACGCGGCGCATCAGCGGGTCTGCCTTCGCCATCATGCGAAGTGCGGCGACCGCGATCAGCCAGATGGCGACACCGAACAGCGCTGCGTACCAGGTCAGCACCACGAAGATCAGGATCACGGCGGCAAGGCCGGTGAGCAGCACCAGCTCGCGGTCGGCGCCCATCAGCAGGTTCGGGCGCGACAGCGCCCGATGGACCCGCGAACGGGAAAGATTTGAGCCGGGCTCAGCCATGAGCCCCCTCCCCTTCCGGTCGAAGTGTTGCTGACTGTTCGGCGATCCCAGATCTGGTTCGGGCCTCTATCTCGCCGATCGAAGCGCCGGTCGCACCGAAGAGTGCGACGATCTGGGTCGCGCCGAGCAACACGCCGCCAACGAGGGCGACGTAGCAAAGCCGCCTTGCGAAGTCATTCAACTCGCCCCCGAAAATCAGCATACCACCAGCGATGGCGACCGCCGCGAGCGCGATGAAGCCGGCAACCGGCCCGGTGATGGACTGCTGGATCTGCTGCAGCGGAGATTCCCAGGGCAGACTACCGCCTGAAGAGGCGAAGGCCGGATCCGCCAGAATGACGCTGGAGATGGCGGCGAATGCCGCAAGCGCAACGGTAATCCTGGTCTTATGCGACATGGCTATCCTCATCGATCTGGGCGTAGTGTTCGGTCCGGTAGCGGGAGTTGGCGAAACCCTCGACATGGATGACCTCCCGGACCCGCCTCCCCTTCCCCGTTCGTTCTATGGAGACGATCAGATCGACCGCCTCACCGATCACCTCCTGCATGGGCTGCTGGCTCGCTTCCGCGGTCAGTTGCTCGAGCCGGCGAAGAGCCGACATTGCTGTGTTCGAATGAATGGTCGTTACACCGCCCGGATGGCCGGTGTTCCAACTCTTGAGCAGCGTCAGCGCCGCGCCGTCGCGGACCTCTCCGACGATGATGCGATCAGGCCGCAAGCGCATCGTGCTCTTGAGAAGCCGGGCCATGTCGATCGTGTCGCTTGTGTGGAGCGCGACCGCGTTCTCAGCGGCGCACTGGATCTCGGCGGTGTCCTCCAGGATGACGATCCGGTCGTCCGGCGCATTGGCGACGATTTCGGCAATGACTGCATTGGCAAGCGTCGTCTTGCCGGAGCCCGTGCCACCGGAAATCACGATGTTCATGCGAGACGAGATCGCGCTGCGCAGAACCGATGCCTGCGCTTCGGTCATGATCTTGTGCTTCACGTAGTCGTCGAGCGGGATCAGGCGCGACGCGCGCCGGCGGATTGTGAAGCTCGGTCCTGAAACGACCGGCGGCAGCAGGCCCTCGAAGCGGTGCCCGCCGATCGGCAACTCGCCCGAGATGATCGGCCGCTCGTCGTCGGCCTCCGACTGCAGGGCGTGGGCGACGCTTCCAATGATGACTTCGGCCGCAGCCGCGCTAAGTGCGCCGGCCGGAGCCACGCCATGGCCCAGGCGCTCGATGAAGAGCTTGCCATCGGGGTTGAGCATGATCTCGACGACCGTTGCGTCATCGAGCGCGACGCAGAGCTGGTCGCCGAGTGCGTCCTGGAGTTTGCGGACGAGACGGGAGTGAGAGCGCAGCTGGGTCACGCGGCACTCCTGATCGCTGCCACGTCGATCTGGGGGATCGCATGATAGCCCGGTGGGCAAACCTGCCGGAAGCTCGTCCTATCCGCCGGCAAGCTCCCGGCAATGGCGATGGTGTTGCCGATCGCGGCCGGTTCACCGAGCCGTCGCATCGGCCATCCGGCCCGCTTCAGGATGCGTTCGAAACGAAGATCGGTCGCTGTGACGATCTCGCTGTAGCCGCTTGCCATCGACCATTCGATGATGCCAGCGAACAGGGTGAGCGTTGCGAGATGCAGTTGGCATGCATCCCTCCGCGATGCAAGCGCGGTATCGACGCAGAAGCGCGAACTTTCGACCATTCCGGAATGTGCGACGAGTGAGCCCGTTTCGAGCAGCTGGGGAAAGGTCTGGTCGAGCATCGTCGGGCCGGAAGCCGGAAGAAGACGGACGCAACCGGCGATCAATCCACTATCGGTAATCGCTAGAAGGTAGGTTGGTTTGAAGTCATCGTACTGGTCGCGCTCTTCCCCTGCTGTGATGGAGACGTCCCATTCAAGACGGCCTCCGAACACCATCGCGCGAAGACCGTGCATCTGTTTGAGGAAGCTTCGATTTCGTTCGTACTGGTCCGGCGAGACTGTCAGTATCCGCATCATGATCTCCGTATGAACAGGTCATGCGGACAGAAATCATCTCGCGGCGCGTGCGCCTACGTGCAGATTTGCACCTAGTGATTCTACCGGGTCGGTGTTCCACGCTCCGGAATGTGAGCGGTGGAGAGCTGCGAAATGCCGGCGCGTAGGTGCAAATCTGCACTTCCGGCCGCAGAGCTCGAACGACCGGAAGGGGCCTAACTAACAGTTTTCAAAGGACGAATAGGCATTCGGCCTCATTCCGACGAAAATGCGT
>NC_011986.1 GCF_000016285.1 Allorhizobium ampelinum S4
AGGTCCACCTTGCGCCGCGATCAACTTTTACATAGCTGCCCTCAGCGTCTTCGCGCGCGCAACCTCATTCTCGAAAGTTTACTGCGGTAAACTTGGGCCAAGCAGAGTGTGTATGTTAACTTCTCGTTAACCTTGTTTCGCTTGCCAGACTCGTAGAATCGCGTCTAAATGCACTTTAACGGCTTTTGTAGGCTTTTAAACGCATTTGAGGTTTTTCGCGGTGAATGTCGCACATATCGAAAAGACAGCGATTTCTGAAGTTGACCAACTCATCATTGGTCAGGCGAAGGAACTGTCTGAGAAGTTAAAGCAGCACCGGCTCGAGATGTATCCTCCACGGGCCATGAAAGATCTGCGGGAGTTTCAGCTCGCTGAAGCCGCACGGTATGTAGGCGTTACTAGTGGCTACCTAAGGAATCTCTCGCTAGAGGGAAGGGGGCCAACGCCTCAAGTTACGCCATCAGGCCGCAGATCCTACACCGCGGAGCAGATGGAGGAGATGCGTCAGTTTCTTGAGCAAAGCGCCCGACCTGGAACCCACTACATACCGCATCGCCGAAATGGAGAAAGGCTTCAGGTAATTGCCGTCGTGAATTTCAAGGGCGGCAGTGGTAAAACCACGACTGCAGCACACTTAGCGCAGTTCCTCGCTCTGTCTGGGCACCGTGTCCTGGCCGTTGATCTCGATCCACAGGCGTCTCTGTCGGCCATCCATGGCTTTCAGCCCGAGTTTGACGTGCATGAAAACGAGACGATTTATGGCGCCATCCGCTATGATGATCAGCGCCGTCCCCTTCGAGATATAATCCGCAAGACGAACTTCCCAAATCTTGATCTTGTCCCGGGCAATCTCGAGCTGATGGAATTCGAGCATGATACACCACGTATCCTAGCGCAGGGGCAAGGCAGGGACTACGGGCGCATCTTTTTCGCTCGCCTTGATGAAGCATTGACGTCAGTCGCAGACGACTACGACATTGTTCTTATCGATTGCCCGCCCCAGCTTGGCTTTCTCACCATGAGTGCGATCTGTGCGGCGACCGCTGTTCTCATTACCGTGCACCCGCAGATGCTTGACGTCATGAGCATGTGCCAGTTTCTGCAGATGCTTGGGGATATACTCAGCACGTTGAAGGATGTCGGCGGAAACATGAACCTGGACTGGCTTCGCTACCTCGTCACCCGGCATGATCCTCAGGACGGTCCCCAGGCACAGATGGTGGCCTTCATGCGTTCAATGTTCAAAAATCATGTGCTGTTGAATCCAATGGTCCGCAGCGTAGCGATTTCAGATGCCGCTATGACAAACCAGACACTGTACGAGGTTGAGCGTAGCGCTTTCACAAGAGCGACCTATGACAGAGCGATGGAAGCGATGGATGCTGTAAATGGCGAGATCCTCGAGTTGATCAACAAAGCGTGGGGAAGGAAATGAGGATGCTGAAGTTTACTGCAGTAAACTCATTTAGTGGAGAGCGGCATGGCTCGTAAGAATTTGCTGTCAGGGCTTCTTGATGATGCGGATAAAAACCCGCCTTCTTTACCAATCTCTGACGCCACTCCCACGACCTTACGTCCGACAACAAGAGGTCTCGGCGCACTTGGCGCAGTGACGCGAAGCATCGATGAGCTCGCGGCACGGGCGGACGCTGCCCGAGATTTGGAAGAGAGACTAGCTGCAGGCGAAACGATTGTTGATTTGGACGTCGATTTAATCGACAGTTCATTTATCAGCGACCGTGTTGGCATGGATGAAGTGGGCTTCAGAGAGCTCGTTGAGGCAATTAGTGTTCGTGGTCAGGATTCTCCAATCCTGGTGCGTCCACATCCCGACAGAACTGGGCGGTTCCAGACCGTATTTGGCCACCGTCGCGTACGTGCCGCCAAAGAATTGGGAATTTCTGTCCGGGCAGTCGTCAAGAAGCTCGAAGATAGAGACCACGTGATAGCTCAAGGACAGGAAAATTCGCAGCGAGCGGACCTGTCCTTTATAGAGCGCGCCCTGTTCGCCCGTAATCTCGAACTAGGTAATTTCGGCCGCGACACGATCATGCTAGCTCTCGGTGCGGATAAAACGACCGTGTCCAAGATGCTTTCGGCGATCGAAAGATTTCCTGAGGATATCCTGGCAACGGTAACACAGGCGAGGGCGCCAGGCCGCGACCGCTGGTATGGAATCGGCGCTGCATTGGGGAACCCTGCGATTGCGGCAAAGGCTCGAAACCTACTCACCCATGACGATTACGTCGCAGCTTCGCCGGAGAGCCGGTTTGAAATGCTCGAACGTTTGATTCCGAAAGAGATGAAAGTCTCAAAGAAAGGTTCAACGGACCAAAAATGGGTTAGTCCGAAGAACTTGATAAAAGCAACCATCAAGAACAATGGCTCGGGTGTGACGATTGCGCTTAAGCCATTCAAGAATTCTGGTAAGGCGGCTGCTTTTGGCACTTACCTGACCGAAAACCTTGATCGCCTGTTCGCAGCGTTCGAGGATGATCAACCGGAAAGTGGAGACTGAACCGCAAAAGAAAAAGGCCCCAAAACGATACCGTCGTGGAAGCCCTTCTCGATACTAAGCACATCTAGAATCGCACTTCCCCGAATCCCAGTCAAGAGTCTTTGGCGCTGTTTTGGCGAGCAGATTCCTTTTGCCTTCGTGAAGGGCTGAAGAGATGCAAACAGGAAATATAACGACGCCCTTTGGGCGGCGACCGATGACACTCGCTCTGGTGAAACGGCAAATCTCCGTCTCCGAGATCAAGCAGGGCAAGAGTGCTGACAAATGGATGATCTTTCGCGACGTCAAAGAAGCGCGCGAGCTCTACAAGCTGCCTCCTTATTCGATAGCGGTGCTTGATGCACTGCTGACGTTCTATCCGGAAAAAGAACTGCGCCAGGACGCGCAGCTGGTGGTATTTCCCTCCAACGCGCAGTTGATGCTACGCGCCAATGGAATGTCCGGAGCAACCCTTCGGCGGCATCTAGCGATCCTTGTCGATGCAGGGATGATTGTCCGCAAGGATAGCCCCAATGGCAAACGATACGCTCGAAAAGATGGGGCAGGGGAGATCGAACGCGCATTCGGATTTGATCTTTCCCCGCTTTTGGCTCGATCCGAGGAGTTCGCGTTGGCCGCTCAACAGGTGGCGACCGATCGCCGCGAATTCCTCAAGGCCAAGGAGAGCCTTACCCTGTGCCGGCGGGACGTTCGAAAGGTTATCAGCGCCGCGATTGAGGAGGGGGCTGAAGGCGACTGGGAGGCGATAGAGGCTGTCTACCTCGACATCGTCCGACAGATTCCCCGCACCCCGTCAGCTTCCGACCTGGCGAAAATCCTAGACGAGATGCAGCTTCTTTACGAAGAGGTCGTCAACCGGCTGGATTTGATGGGTAATTCAGATGATGTAAGCACCAATGGTGCTCACACAGAGCGCCACATACAGAATTCAAAACCCGACTCCATCATTGAATTTGAACCTAGCTACGAAAACGAGCAGGGCGCAAAGCCGAGTGAAATCAGTCGACCGAAGAGGGAGCCGATAAAGGCGTTCCCACTTGGTATGGTGTTGAGGGCTTGCCCGCAGATAAGCGATTACGGTCCGGACGGCCAGATCGCAACTTGGCGAGAGCTGATGTCAGCCGCTGTTGTCGTTCGTTCGATGCTCGGCGTCAGCCCGAGCGCCTATCAGACCGCCTGCGAAACCCTGGGACCCGAGAATGCGGCCGCTGTCATGGCCTGCATTCTGGAGCGGGGGGGCCAGATCAATTCTGCAGGCGGTTACCTGCGTGATCTCACGCAACGGGCCGGGAAGGGTGAGTTTTCGCTAGGTCCGATGCTGATGGCATTGATGCGCGCCAATACTGGGAATGATCGACAGGCGGGATGAGATGGTGATGTTCGGCGCTGTCTCCGTCTCACGCAACGCCGGCGAGGAAGCTGACTTGCAAGGGGTATGGGTATGACTGTGCCTGGCGTTAGGTGGCCCATGGCATCGCCCGAGGAAAACCCCGCTAGCCGCCTTACTTCTTGTCTCTCTCCGGGCGCTCTTCAGGTGTCATGCGAGCGATAATTCCGATAAGATTTCTCACGGCTTCGTGCGGTAAACTCCGTGTAAGGTGCGAGAGCTCAAGGTGATCTTTCGCTTCTTCCGGCGTACGGCCGTAAAGATGAGGTGCAGCTGCAAAAAGCATGTCGATCGGCTGAAAGCCAAGAAGTTCACATAAATGGATCATCCGCGTGACTGTCATCCTCGAAAACGCGCGCTCATAGCGACCGTACACGGCTGTCGAGAGACCGACCATCGAAGCAAATTCTTCTCTGGTGAGTTTTTCGTCCTCGCGAGCCCTGCGCAGAAACGCGGCAAGTTTCTCGTCCATTTCCTTGAAACTCACGATACCTTCGAAGCCTAGGCGGCGATATAGCGGCCTGTCTACTTCGTCGTCAGTGGTCTCAACGAGGCCCTTCGAACTCTTGTATTTGATTAGGTCTCGCGTTTCCGACATCACCCTCAGCCTCAATCCGCATTTCGAGCGGTATTATGTACCAAGCTGAACCAACTTGGCAGCAGTCTGTTCCTATAAATCACCAAACCGTCTTTCTACCAATTTGGGGGTAAGGTGTACAATCGGCGGCAAGTTGTAAACTTAGCCAAATTGGCGAACTCAGTGTTGGTGTATTTATCGCGTCGATCAGAGCAATATAGCGCGTGTTTAAGAATATCCACCTATTTGATTCTGATCGAAACTAGAGCTAAAGTGTCATCTTTCCGCTCGAAGACTCCTTCCAACATGGTATCTTCTTTGATCCACCCCAGTTTCGCAGTCATCTCACATGCGAGAGCGTTTCGAGCTATACCAATACAGCGATTAACGCGAACTGAGGACTGGGGGCCGTAGTTTTCTATATCCCATTTAGATAAGGTAAACAGTTGCTCCTTGGCTGCTTGGTCAGTCGGCCAGTCGCCCTTATCAGTTACATCGGTCCCATTCACTGTTCGCGCCAGAAGGGAATGTTTCAGTGCGGGAAGATCTATTCCGACCAATACCCCCTGCGGCGCGAGGACAACTCCGAGCACTCCACCTAACGCAACGCCAAGAAGGAATTTGGGGTCTAGGATCAATACCCGTTGTCCCGCAAGTATTGGTCTATGGCCGTCTTGATGATGACCGTCATTTTAATTTCGTTCTCAACCGCGGCGCGAGCGAGCCGTTGCTTGGTGTCGAAGTCGAGAGGGCAGTTTACGAAGTGCTTGCTTTCTCTCGCCTTCGTCTGTTTCAGGTCCTGTAAGCGCAGTCTCGACGCTTCTTGGCGAAGAGCTCGTGTTGTGGTTCGCTCCCGCCGAACATCCTCGTCGGCCGAAATCAGCTTTCCGCTTTGTTGGTTCGGGCCGACGTCGGCTTGAGGATTGGTAGCACTCGCATCTATGTTCGTCGGCTGCATGTTGGCTGCCTTGTCGGGGACCACGACTTCAGGAGTGGCCGGAGCTGCCTTGGAAGGCACAGACTGGCCGACTTGTGGCTCCTGACGCGGTTTGCGAGGCGCAACCGCAAAATCTGTCACGCTCGTGTCGCGTTTAACCATAGCATTAACCCCTTGCGGTCGTCTGAAGATAGCTTTCAACTTCGTGCTTGAATGCTAGAGCTTCTGCACGGGCCTTTTTTACGGGATCGGTTAGCTCAAGCATCTGGAGGGTTCCATAGCCGGTCCGAATCTCTCGATAGGGGTTCCGTTCAACAAGTTCGGTTTCGAGCAGGTGCGAATTATAGCCGCCCTCTTGAAGGTTGGCGACAAACGGGCGAATTAAACGATACTCTTCAAGGGCGCGGTTCGGCATGCTTATCCGCGTCCTGTATATGAGGTGTGGGATCTGCCGCCCAATCTGATCGCTCATGTCGGCAACGTCGCTGGCTGCTTGGCCAGCAGCCACGATCTCGTCCTGCGCTGGTTGGATCGGCGTTACTACCAGTTGGGAACCTGCAATTATCGTGTCTCTTGTAACGGTATCCTGGCCGGGAGAATCCATGATCACAACGTCATAATCTGCAGCGTCCTGTTCGAGGACTTGCCTAATGCCAGCACCTTGGGCTGCAGTCACAAGCGCTATGCCGTCTGGCTGGCAGTTTTTGTCAATTGAGCGTTGGAACCAAGTCGAGAGGTTTTGCCGACCATCCGCATCGATGAGCAGCACGCTTTTGCCTTCGAGAGCAAATTCTCCTGCTAGAAGAATGACAGCAGTCGTTTTTCCTGCGCCACCTTTCCCGCTTACTGCGGACATGCAAATTGTCATAGTTGCTTCCTTTGCTCTCCCAAAAATTTTGCCCGACCTCTTGGTGGCACAAACGCATCCGTGTGGCCTCATCGTTTCCGATCTTCCCAACGGCAACCGCATTCAGCATCCTGGTGGTTGTTCACATCTTAACAACGATACAAAAACACGATGTGGCAATCTGAAAGCGTTCACAGCACGTCCGCACGAGGCCAACCTACGGTGTGTTCACATAAGCCGTCAACTAGGTAGTTAAGATTGAAACATAGCAAGGACAACACGGCATGTCCGTGGGGAGTGTTCGCAACGTGGTTTGCCATCATGTTGATAAACAGAATGCAAAATTCACATCTAAAAACCACTCGACTTACCGTGTGGTTTTCTCGTGTGACCTGTTCGAGTGGTGAACCCCGGAGCCGCGTGAAGGCCGACTTTGGTAGGCGAACGGAAGCCGCAAGGGCGTAGAGCGAAGCGTCCCTTGCGGGTGAGTACGGCTGCCATACCAAGGGCTTCTTAGCGGTTTTGGCGGTGAACCCTGGTGAGCGTTTCGATGCTTTGAAGCCGATGCGTAAGCGTCGGAATCAGTGGGCGAGGAGTTGGATTAAGGGGGTTGGTTTTTTCTAAAAGCTAAGGGTGGCAGGATACGCAAAAATGTTTTACGTTTTGATTGCTGCTATCGAGGCACTGGCCCTCGATGCCTTCGCGTTGCTCTGGAAAGGCCTTCGGCTGATGAGTGAAAACAGTTTGGTGACGTCTGCGACTAAGGCCCGTAAAGACCGGCTTGTAAACGTGCGCTTGACGGATGCCGAACATGGAAAGATCGAAGAGGCGGCCAAAGCGGCTGATATGAGCGTGTCCGCGTTTTTCCGTTCGCTATTGCTTGAGGGTGCAGGCGTGCGGCCGATTCTGACGCGTGACGACCGGCTTATTATGGCGGCGTTGCTGGAAGATATGCGCAAGATCGGTGTGAACTTGAACCAGGTCGCGCGAGCGCTGAACAGTGGCAAGGCTGTTCATCCGAGCGAACTAGATATTAACCTAGCTAACGTTCAGTCGATTCAGGCCGCTGTACTGCTTGAACTCCGATCGCTTTCAAGGCGTGCTGGCTATCAGCGGCGTGGGGAGGAGTAGGATGGAGTTCTTCTTCGGAGCGTTCACGAGTGAATGGGAGCAGAAGCGCGCAGCGCTCTTGCATGAGATGTCACTTGGAGGAAAGGCGGCGCAATCTGAGGAAAACCTCTTCAAGTACGTCCATCAGATTAAGGAGGTCAGGCGCGGGGGAGGTGGACCGAAGGCTAAACCTATGCGGATGCCTCGCATGCAGTTTCCCCGGATCTCAATGCCCTCTGGTAGCGCGGCGGCTTCAGGCCGCCCGATGGAGGCGCGACTTACGAGCATCGCGAAGGGTAGTCAGCCAGCTGTTGTGAAAATGGCCTCCTATGGCGGCGGTGCACGCGTCGGATCGATGCTCAACTACGTCTCGCGTGGCGGTGAGTTGAAGGTGGAGAATGAAAACGGTGAGAAACTCGAAGGTCGTGAAGATCTTGCTCGCGTTCGGGGCGACTGGAACCACCTGTTTCAGAACCGGACCGAGAGCCGAGATATTGGAAGCTTCTCGGTGGAGGTTGCGGCCAGTGCTGATGGAGAGGATTTGCATGGGCGGGTGCGAGATATCCTATCGAGCGGTTTTGGCGACCGTCGGTATGTTTATGCCGTTGCGGAGCGCGCTGATGGCTCATTGACGATTGATGGCCTTGTCGTTCTACGAAGCGGGCAGGGTAAGAGGCTTACAGCCGACGCCAGGGCCGCCGGGTTCGTGCAGCAAAGTTTTGACGCAAGCGCAGTCGCAGGTCAGGGCGCTGCGAGGTTTTCCTTCGGAGGCTATGGAAACGGTGTAGATTACGGCACTACGAAGGTTCGGGAGCTTATCGCGGACAGTGCCGAGGTTCGGGATGATCGCGGACGCTTAATAGCAGACGGTAAGGCGGCCGGGGATCTCGTTCAAAAAGAGTGGCGCGAAGAGCTTCACAGCCGCAAAAGCCGCGATGTGATGCATGTCATCATGTCGGCCCGTGGCGGAACAGATGCAGGAGCCTTTGAAGGCGCTGTTCGAGATTTCCTCGCTGACCAGTTTGCTGGACATCGGTACGTCTTTGCGATGCACGACCCTGAAACCGACACCAAGGAAGCAGGGGAGGGGGGCAAGCGTCCGCATGTCCATGCGCATGCTATTGTCACGATGCGATCAGAAGCCGGGGACCGGATCGAGACAACGCCGGCGACCTTCCGCCAATGGCGTGAAGTGATGGCCGAGAAGGCGCGCGATCACGGCATCAATATGGAAATGACGGATCGACGGGAGTTCGCCTCAGCGCCTGCCTACACCCGTAATCAGGTTCGCGCTGTAAACCGCGACGGTAGAACTGAGCATGTTGGAACAAGTGAACCTGCCCAGGCTCGCTACGATGCAAAGCGATCCGGTCGACGCACCGTAGCGTCAAGTGATCGCAGCAGGCAGTATACGGTCAAGGCTTTGGAGACTTGGCAGAAGATCGCGGCGGTGGCCGGCGATCGCCAGACTGTCGCCTATGCGGCCGAGTATCGCGACACGCTGCAGACCGGTCTTGCGGATCCGCAGGCGTTGAACAGTGGAACAGTGATCGAGGCTGATTTCGGCGGTGATTACCGGTCCAATATGGTAGCTTTGAATAAGATCATTTCGGAGGCAGAGGATATGCGGGAACAGACGAGGCCGGAATTTGAGGTCTATGAAAAGAAAGTTGAAATCGCTCTTTTCAAGCTCGAGCGCAGTGCCGGAACAGAAGATCGGGCCGCTTTTGAGGAAGTCGCAGAAGCGGCGCGCGAGTTCGTCAATCTTCGCAGAGAGCTTGTCGAAATCGGAGAGCGTGATGCACTTCGAGCCAACGGGGGTTGGACTGAGCAGGAAGATGGTGCCGATCTTGCCGAAGCGCGGGCGGCAGTCGAGACTACAGAGCAGGCTTCGCCCGAAGATCGATGGGATGCCGCGGTGGCGAAATACGGCGAGCATATGGTCGAGGTCGGCAATAACGTGTTGATGGAGATCGAGCATCACCGCGAAGGTATCGCGCGAGTTGAGGCGGGAGAATTCGACGCGTCCGATCTCGAAAGATACAAAGCCGGACTGCATGCCGCTCTTGAAGATGCCGCTGACACGGCTGTTGGTGGCAACGATTACCTCCGAGAGGTTGGCAATAACGATCCGGAGCTGAAGGAGGCGGTCGAGTCTCTTGATCGTCATGTGGCTGCGAAAGAAGCAGAGGAGGTGCGTGATGCAATTGGAAGGTGGGCGTGGAACGCCGCATCTGAGACGCACGGGAGCGATGTCGTAATTACCGGCCACAAACAGATGGAAAACGTCAATTATTACAGAGACGGCCTCCAAATGATCGACGCCGGCGAGCTATCCGAAACGGATCGCGAGAGCTTCAAAGCTGGCCTTGCTAAGTCTCTCGAAACAGCTGCAGAGGCTGCGGTTGAGGGCAATGGTTACATCCGTGATCTTGCGAAGCATGATCAGGATCTGAATACAGCGATTGAAAAGCTTGAGCGTGAAGATGGCCGGTCAGACACCGACGGGTCCGCCAAGACACCAGCAACCACGGATGTTGTTGATGAAAGACAACGTGACCTCCAGGCAGAGATCGAGGATGAACGCGGCCAGCCTGACGAACGAGAGGCCCATGAGCTTGCCGACGTGGAGGCTACTCACAAGCAGCAGGATCGTGTAAACAAGGAGAGAGGTGGCGAAACCACGCGGACGGATCCTGCACAACAGCACGTTCCTCGTCTTGAGGAGCTTGAGCGTGAACAGACGGAGCAAAGGAAGCGCGATCGAGACGATCGCGAGCGGTGATGGGCCATGACAGAGAAATTCGTGATACAGGCCGATAATTCAAAAGCCGATGAAGGCGCGGGTAAGGTTATGGGCTACGCGATTCTGCTGGTCGCTGGCCTTGGTGTGTTGAGTTACGTCTACCAGACGGTCGTCGGATGGTATGAAGCGGCCGCGACCTGGTTCGCAGACATGGGCCAGTACCTTGCGGGCTTTTGGCCGTTCTAGGCCTTCTAGCAGGTCGAAGTTTATCGGCCCTGAGAGCGGGCCGTTTCATATTCAGGCTGTCTCTGGATCTGGAACGGTTGCAGCGAAAACGTCCATGATGTTTTTCCGCTTCGTCGGGTTCTTTCCGGCGCTGGCTTTCTCGACCTGTTCGCGAAGCCTTTGTACTGCAAGAGATTGCAGCGCTTCTATTTCCTTTCGCCGTGCGATGTCATCTGACGTTGAGCTATTGCGCTTCGGGGCTTTCGGCCGGGCTGCGGGCGTGGCTTTGGTTTTCGAGGTCAACGCCGCGGGGTTGACGGTGCGCTTCGCTGGAGGGGCGGCCGGCGCTGTGGCTTGCGCTGGCTCCGGCGCCTCCGCTGCAGGAATCTGCTTTTCCGGTTCTTTCTGAGCGGGACCGGCTTCCGGTATGTTCGTTTGGACTGCAGCCGAAGGCTCAGCTACCGGCGCTACGTTTCCCGCATTCTCATATTCTGCAGTCGTCGCCGGGACCGGCTTCGATGGAAGGTACTCAATATCCGGAACGCTTGGGATGTGAGCCTGGGCATAGGCTTCAGCAGCTTTGAATGGCTGCGTGTTGAAGAACCGAAGCTTTTCGGCAAAGATCGGACGCTGGCCCTCTACCAGCAGGATCATTCTATTTTCCGGCATTTGCCGGACCTCCTGAGACATCATGAGGTCTCGCTCGCGAATTTGCTCGACCTTCGTTCGCCGTGGAAGTCCCATTATTTCTATGGTGCGAGACTCTGAGGAATAGCGAATGGTCCTTTTGCCCAGAGCTCGTGACGCATAGTCGGCCGTGGCCTGATCATTTGCACCAAGGATCAACTGATAGCCGCAATTCCCCAAGAGCGAGTGCCGCGAGGTCTCCCCATATATCTCATCGAGGTTTTTAAGATCCTGAATGATGAAAGCGAGCTTGATGTTGTAACCGGCCACATAGGGCAGCTTCGTCATGATCTCATCCATGCGTTTCAGCTGGCGAAACTCATCGAGGAGGAAATAGACGGGTACAGAATTTGGATCGTGTTCGAGCGTGAGAATGTTCATGACCTGCTGGACAAACAGGGTCAGCAAGGGCCTGAGAAGCGTGATGTCAGTGATGTTCGGGGCGAGATAGATCGTTATAGGCCGCCGCTTCATGGCACGAAGGTCCATGTCGGTGAAGTTCGTTGCTGCGACAACGCGTTCGTTCTTGAAGGGTCGCATAGCCTTCTGGATATCAAGAAGGGCTGATGCAGCGGCTCGATCAGACAATGAGATATATGAGTTGAAACTCTCGACTGTAAACTTCGAGAGGTAAGGTTCTTTCTCTTTGATGTGCTTCATCAAAGCCTGGAGATCCATGCCGCTGTTGAAGAAGGAGTTGATTTCGCCAAGATTGCGGCGGTCGTGGTAGAATGGGCTTTCCAGCATGTAGCTTATTGCGCCTGCAATGACGTTTTGCGCGATCGCTTGCCATACCGAGTTTTCCGACTCCGTGTTCTCCGGGACAAGAATGCTGGCGATATTTTGAATGTCGGTTGTTCGATTGCCCCGTTCTGGTCTCACAAAATCGAGCGGATTGTAGCTGTTCGTGCGCTCCGACCCCGGCGCGAAAATGAAGACCTGGCTGCCATTCTTCTTCCGATAGCCGGCCGTCGCCCTGAAGACCTCGCCCTTCAAGTCGGTAACGATCATCGAGCCTTCATGCATGAGAGCATTCGGAATGACGTAACCGGCACCTTTACCGGACCTTGTCGGCCCGATGATCAGGTGATGGCGATCGTCCTGCGCCCGGAGGACCTTGCCTCCAAAACCACCGAAAATATGCCCCTTCTTGCCGAACCATTTCCCCATCCGCAAACCCGCGATGTCCTGAAACGCGGCGTCCCCTAATGGGCTCGTGACTGGCCTAAGGCCGAGATATGCAGTAATTGCGGCGATCACGAAGGCAGGCACCAATGACCCCAGGGCGACCTTCTGCAGGGTAGGATTATCGCTGTAAGCCCAGAACTGTTGGATTGGCGCGAAAGGATTGCTTCGTATCGTTGTATCGAGGATCCTGCCATCGCCGTAAAAAAGGTGAAGGCCAGCGCCATATCCAAGCATCCAGGCCGCAAAGGCAACCGCGAGGCAAAACGCTAGGTAGACGGCTTTGAAGCCCTTCGTCATGCTTCATCTCTTGCAAAGAAAATCTCCGAAACGCCGCGCTTGCCTCCTTCGCGGCGGAGCTGGATGACGATCGGAATCACCATTTGAATGTAGGACATTAAGTCCTGCTTCGAGTAGCCCGCCGACATGCCGGATTGCTGCATCATCATTGCAAGTTGCTCATATGCCCCCATAGGGGTGTCTGCATGAACTGTGGACATGCTACCCGGATGACCGGTGTTGATGGCGCGCAGGAAAGAGAAAGCTTCAGCGCCTCTGATCTCGCCCACGAAAAGGCGGTCAGGACGCATGCGCAGTGCCGACTCGAGCAGGTTTTGAATGGTCACATTGGACGTACCTTGCCCACCTTTGGAAGCAACCAAGTGGACTGCGTTTTTCTGTGGCGGAAAAAGTTCCCGCGTGTCTTCGAGCGTCAAGATGCGCTCGTTCAGGTCAACTGAGTTGAGGCAGGCATTTAAGAATGTCGTTTTGCCCGAGGACGTGCCGCCGCTGATAAGGATCGAAACCCGCTTCGTGATCGCAGTATGGATGAAGTCGTAGATCTTTTCTTGGCGCAAATACCCGATGAGCTCGCGATCGACATTGCTCAACCCTCCAACGGCAACCGACACCTTATCGAGCGATCCGTTGTCCCTGTAATCTTCCAGAGAGAAATTCTGGACGACCTGCTTTCGGATGGTAATGGATCCTCCGTCAGGAGCCGCGGGCGGTAAAACGACCTGAATGCGCTCACCAGTGGGCAGCGCCGCGCTTAGGATTGGATTGGCCTGGTTCAAGAACTGCTTTGTTGAGGCGGCGACGCGTTCTCCGATGTTCTCTATCTCTTGCGCGGTCAGAACATCGATAAGATGATGCTCCATATGGTCCGCGCCAAACCGTTCCACGTAAACGTGGCCCGGCTTGTTGATCGCGATTTCGACAACCTTTGGATCATCAAGAAATGGCCTGATGGGCTCCAACGAACGGGTCAGGAAATAGTGGGGATCATGAACCAGTGGGTTACCTGCTGGAGCGTTCACGTTTGATCTCCTTCATCGCTTCTGTAACCGGATCGTCGTACATGTCGCTGAAATCGAGGTCTTGGCGCACGAAGATGAAGATGCGTTCGCCCTGTGGGACGCTGATCGTTGGGGGGATGCGAAGATTTTCTGAAAGCACGGTGTTTGCCATGTCGCTAAACGTCTGCGCGATCGTCTCGCGAGCGAGATCCGCCCCACGCTGCGCATCATCATTGTTGGAACCTGAACTCTGTTCGCTTCCATATCCCGTCAGATAGCTTGCGCCGCCACCAACGATCGAAAGAAGGATGGAAGCACCGAAACGCTCCCGGAACTTGTTATCAACGTGACCTGTCAATCCTGATCGACCGAGGCTATCCGCTCCGATTGAGTTTAGCCTCACGCTGGCACCATCGTCACGGATCAGGCGTGTCCAGACGACGAAGATACGCTTCTGTCCACGCGTAACCTCCGACTGGTATTCGCCAATTAGGCGCGTGCCTGTAGGGATGATCACGCGCCGGCCGTCGAACGAGTAGACATCCTGAGATGTAATAGCACGGATCTGCCCGGGAAGATCACTCACGATGGCCGTTTCCAGAATGCCTGGAATAAGCGTGCCTTCTGGCACTAAAGCGTCGAGGCGCTTCAGCTGTCTGGCCTTGGCGCTGCGATCTCCTATCGCGCTCGCGGACGAGAGGTATTGGCTATTCTTGTCCTCGCCGGCAACCGTCAACGGCGGGCCGCTGGCCGACCCGTCCAGCGAACCATTCCCGTTGCCTCCCAAATTCTGGTCCATAGTGATGAGCTTTGACCTGAAGCGCTCGGGAAACTCCTCCACTTTGGGTACTTCCACGGTCGGAGGCGGAGCCACTGGTGGTGGCGGCACGTTAAACGTTGTCGTGTCGGCTGGCGGCTCGGGTGGCGGCGGAGGTGGTGGTAAGACGACGACCGGCTGTTCTGGGGCAGGTTGCGGCTCACCATCGCGCACGAAGCCAGGCGGCCGGAACGTCGTGGTGCGAAACTCTTCATCTGACTGGGAATTATCTCGCGGCTCATCTTTCGAGGTCGCAAGGACCATGTATGCGGCGATAACGCCGAAAATCACCAGAGCAGCCATTCCGGCCGTCTGGTTCCGTTTTGCGTTCTTGTTGCTGACATCCGTTTCGTCAGCCTGCGCCATAGCTTCAAGTTCGGGGCTGCGCTTCATTAGTTGCCGCTCCTTCTGCGCTTGCTTGCGTCCGGATCAGGTTTTGGAGCCATGATGTCAGGGTCAGGGGCTGCAAAATCGGGCTTGCGTAGATTGAAAATGCAGGTCCATTGGTTCCCGTCTCGCAGCGTGTATTGCGTCGCCGTGCCATCAACGACGATGTATTCGCCCTCTTTTCTGAAATTCCGAAGGGTCTCAGAGAAGTCGGACTGAACCGCAAAGATCGCTGGTACGCGCCCTTTGAACTTAAAGAACGTCTTTTTCCCGTCATCGAAGACCATAGACGGCTTCAAAGCGGCATCACCCGAAAATGAATAGTCGATATTTACATTGGCCTTGTCGATATTGCTTACGTTCGGATTCGCGGCTCTAAACTCCGCCTCTTTCCGCAGAGATGCGTTCAAGTCCTTCTCGGGGTACACAAACCGGATTCCGAAGACCTTACGTTCGTCTGTCGGCGCGTAGTCATTTAATTCGAGGAAATAGATCCGCTTGGATGTCACGACATTCATGTTCGTAGAAACACCCTTCGCAATAGGTTTTACGAAAAGGATGTTCCCTTTTTCAGACGGTGCGACCTGCCAGCTGTCGGTGTCGCCAAGAGAGATCGTCTCGAACTTTTCATCTTCATCGAAGATGATCATCGTTGAGATGCCGTAAGTCGCTGAGACCTTCACCACGTTGTTTGGCTGGTAAACGACGCTTGTGACGCGTGAATCCAAAGTGCCCGGACGAGGCTGCTGTGCGCCGAAGGCGTGAGTCATCGTTGCGGCCATGAAGGCCGCTGAAAAAAGTAGTCTGACTCTCATCCTGCTGCTCCCGGCGTAACCGTTTCCTGATCGCGACGGTAGTTGTACACCTGGAAGCCAAGGGGGTTTTCAAACCGCCAATCGTTGCGCTCCGGTGTGTCCGTATAACGGAAGCGGACAACAGAGATGTAGTGCCGGGTGATATTGTCACTTTCAGAACTCTCCGTTGTCGAGAACCGGACGAGCGCAGTGCTAGCGTTCGAGAACGTGACCGACTTTACGTCAACGGTGATTTTCTTGTTTCTGCCCAAACGCCTGCCCGGGTTGTTCGGATTAGCGGCGCTCCATTCGTCTTGGAGCTCCTTGGCCGCATCGGCCGTGGAAAGAAGCGCGGCAATTCCAAAGTTTTGCTGGATGGCAAACGGGTCATAGCCCTCGCGTGAGCGGATGTACCGGACAACATTGGCCTGAGTGACAGCCTGCTGGTCAGTGAGGTTTGCCGAGCGCGTGAGCCCGGTCTTGACCTCGATGTAACCTGTATTTTTATCGACCTCGACGATGTAGGGCTCGAAGGTCTTGAGCGGAACCAACATCACCAGCGTCCCGAGCGACATAAGGGTGATGGCGCTCATTATCAGGGCGATAAACCAAGCGAATGTCCTTGAGCGATTTGCCTTTTTTACAATCTCCTGTTCCCACTTGTCGCCGTCTTGAAAATAGCTCCGGAGAGCTTCATTTGAATCTGCCATGGTCTAGCCCTTAAACCCCTCTGAACAGCCTGCGCTTAACGTGGCACGCTGTTACTGCTGATGCTTTTCTGCATCGCGTCCGCGCTTGCATTTCGAATATTTTCCCGCATTCCCGCATGGGTACGTTCCCTTGCAGCCATCCCGATCCGACCGGCTGCGCCGGAAACACTGCGCGCTCCTGTGAGTGCAGCAGCGGGGGCACTGAAGCCCGTCAGGCCTCCGACGGTTCGCGCCACTTGGCCGATCCCGGCTGCGACACCCCCCGTAATCCCCTGAGCAAGTGTCTGTATGTTGAAAAGCACGAAGGCGCCGGCGGCACACAAAAGAAGGAAAGCTGCAACATCATCGAGTTGAAGCCTGCGTTGATCGGCCGCTGCAGCGACTTTCGTCAACTCTGGATCCATTGCGGAGATCAAGAACGCAGCAACCACGTAAACGAACAACGGAATAATCGCGTACATCAGCACACTTTGGAACCATGCCATTCCGTAGCTTCGCGTAGGTTGAAACAACAAACATGCGATGAAAATGGGGGCGGTTCCTAGCAGCACCCACATCATGACCTTCGCAAGCAAAAGGATCGCAAGAGCGACGGCGATAAACACGCCGACGCCAAACATGATCAGAAAACCGACCATAGCCGGAAGAACAGAAAAATAACCGGCCTGTTCAGCAAAGGCCCCCGCCGCCTTGTTGGCCGTTTCCCAGATCATCGAAAGGCCGTTTGTCGGCTCTGTGATACCTGTATTGCTGACCGCGAGAATTGCCCGTCCCACGTCTTCCGGTGTATCGCTCAGCCAGGCGTAGAAGAACGTGTTGAAGTTACCCCATGAGTTTATGAAAGCAACGATCAGCGTCATTCTGACTACGCGGCTGATCACCTCCCCAACGCTGACACGCGCAGTTCCCATGATCAGTTGAAGACCGTAATAGGCGACGTAGGCAATCAAAAGCACGGTTAGAAGCGGCGTTACTTCGCTCGCAACAACCCCATAGGCGCTTTGCGTAAAGCTAGCGCCCGTCTGTTCGATCCGATCCAAAAGCCCACCGAGGAAATCCTCCATCGCCCAACATCCTTATTCAGTTGCTATTGTGCCGATGGCCGCCAGAGCGGCGGATGGTTCGCCATTGACGCTTGTCATTGGACCACAGTCGTGACGTGGATCCTCAGCATAAGACGTCATATTGGCGGGCCGTTTGCATGGTGCCGTTTTCTCTTTCGCGGCCGTGCCACAGCCCGCAAGCCCGGCTGTAAAGGTCGCGACTAGAAGCACCGTTCCCGCTATCTCGAATGCCTTAATCACCGTAGGTCATCGCCTTCTTCGAGTTCGACATATCGACAAGACGTTGCTGGTTTTGAGCATTGAGCGACTGGACTGTGCCATTCATGACGCCGATCATTTCGTTTAGCACCAGCCCGGATTGGACCTGAAGCTGCGTATTCTGATCGATCGAGCCCTTGATATCCTCAGCCTTGCCAATCTGCTGACCTGCTTGCTGGAAGGATTGGGTACGCTGTTGTACCGCCTGGTTTGAACCGGTCACCAAAGCCGCAACGCCGAGAACCGTGTTCATCACCTCCTCATAGGACTTGTCGCCTGAGAATGTGCTATCGGCCTTTCCCGACAGGTTTTTCACCAACTGCAGCCCGTTGATAAAGGTGGAGGCGATTTTGCCGATATCGCCCCCCATGTTCCCGAAATTCGGTACGCCACCGCTCATCAAGCTGTCGAAGGACGGCATCTGGGAGACACTGAAGCCATTGCCGATAGCAAGGTTCTGCATAGGGCTTTGCACGCTTCCACGGTCACCCGTTACGGCCTTAAGTGTTTCTTCGACGGTCTTAAGAACCTCCTTGTTGGTATCGAGGATGTCGGTCGTTGTTTTCGATGTTTCCTGAGCAACCTTCAGGTTAGCATTGTCGATTGTGGGGACCTGAGCGTACGCTGTCGAAGCTAGAGCCAGCGAAAACGCCGTTGCGATCGTCTTTTTCATGGCAGTTCTCCTTTATTGTGTACTCAACATCAGTTTCATTTCGGACGCCCGTTCCCTCTTCTGGACGCAAGCTTGTTCCTTCTCGTTCCACTCCACGTTCAGCGCCGGGTCACAGAGCTTCACCGTTTCGGGGTCTTTATCGTCGTTTTTCTTCACCGAGCTCGTGCGAGACGAGCCGGATCTTTCACCGAGATCCAGCGCGTTCTTCGAGTTCATGAGTTCAGCCATTGTCGCTCCAAGACGAATGACCTGATTCATCATTTCGAGATTCGCGTTTCGAGCCCCTGAGTTCTGGTCCCAGCTGTCTTGGATCGTGCCCGTCTGCATCTGCCCGAGCTGCTGCAACCACGAACTGACATTGCCACTGCTTTCCGTGATGGACTGGCTCGTCGCCATAGCGTTCATCGAGCTGTCACGAGCACCCGAGAAGGCTGTGCTGCCTCCTCCATAGTTCATCGGAATGTTTGAGGTATCCGACCCGCCAAACTGCGGCATCCATTGTTTCGTGATGCTCGCGACATAGCCTTGGGTTTCTTTGAATGGTGGGATGCCGCCATACTTCTGCACGTTGCCAGGGCCAGCATTGTAAGCGGCCAGAGCGAGGTTCGTATTCCCGTTGAAACGCTTCAGCTGTTGCTTGAGATACCGCGCGCCGCCCCGAAGGTTGTCTTCAATGTTGTTTGGGTCAACGCCGAGGTCCTTTGCGGTTCCTGGCATAAGCTGCGATAGACCCGTCGCGCCTACCGGTGATTTTGCGCAGGGGTTGAAGCGGCTCTCTTGATAGACAAGAGACATGAACAGCGTTTCGTCTACGCCCTCTTCCTGGGCAACGCGCTTTACGAGGCCGACGATCTCCGGATTAGCTTGCGCGGCAGACGGCGCGTCGCCTCCCTTGCCTTTTTTGTACATCGAGCAAGTGACGCTGGTGCTGACAGTATGGCGTTTCTTGTCTGTTTCCTTGATGTCGTCGGTTGTTTTCTCCCTCACCGTGTCGTCCGCCGTTAGTGCGGCGTCGGTGATTGGAACCTGCGTAAAGGCTGCGCTTGGAGCGCCAATCGACATGGCTGTAGCAAGCAGCACCAGAGTGGGACTTTTCCTCATTCAGCATTCTCCCATCCGCAAAATTTAGCCAACCAGTTTTCCGGCTCGTCTCCATATTGTTCGCGGAGTGCGGCGCACTCCTCGATCGTCTCCTTACGCCCGGACAGGACCTTGACGAGATCGGGCATGCTCGAAAGGTCGAGCCGGGCGATGACTGAGTCATTGCCGTGCTTGATCAGGAAGGTTCGCTTTTCGGGCGGGGTGTTCTTGATGAAGTTGTATTCCTTCACCGTGAGACCGAAGCGCTTGATGTAGCTCTCTTCGTCTGCACGCGGGTTCGGGAAATGAATGTTCGTGGAAGACTGCTCAATGAGCGTGTGAGAGACCTTCGACTTTGCAATGTCGGCGGCCGATTGAGTGCCAAAGCCCACGATGCCGTTGAGCTTACGAATGGTCTTCATTTTGTCGACAATGAACGCGCTGAAAGTTTCATCGAGGAGCAGCTGCCAGCCTTCGTCCATGAAGAACATGACCGGATTGCCATCCAGCAGTTCATCAAGCCGATGGTAGAGATACATGAGGGCGGGCGTCCGCAGTTCTTCGTTCCCAAGAATACTGGTCATGTCAAAGCCGAACACCGTCCGGCCAGAGAAGGACAGCACATCGTGTGGAGCGTTAAAGAGCCAAGCCTTTTCGCCCTCGGTCCAAGGACGAAGTCGAGAATAGAGGTCATTGGCATCAGCACGGGCACGGCCCATAAGCAGGTTGCCAAGGTTGGTGAGGTTTCGCTGTTGTGCCGGTTCTTCCATGAGGCGGACCACAGCGCGCTCTATGATATCTTCATCTTCCTGGGTGAAGTCGCGGCGATCACGTCCACCGAGCATCGCCTTGAGAAGGCGCTGAAGAAATTCTCTGTTTGGTCCCGTGTTCTCCAACTGGAGCGGATTGAATCCAGTTGGTGTACCCGGGGAAAGGATCTCGTAAGATCCGCCGATGGCTCGAACGAAGATTTCGGCTCCGCGGTCCTTATCAAAAAAGACGGCGCGGGGTGTTGGGGAAACTCGCATGGCCTGCGCGAGCAGGAAACTCAAACCGACAGTTTTACCCGAGCCGGTCGGTCCTGTGACGGTAAAATGCCCGATATCGCGGCGGTGGAAATTGAACCAGTAGGGCGTCTGCGATGTCGTCTCAAGGATCGTGATGGGAAGGCCCCAATGCGTACGTTCCGCCTGACCACTGGCGAAATTGTGCATTGATGACAGGCCCGAGAAGTTCGAGCTGGAGAGCATCGCCTTTCTAGCAATATAGGAATGGTTACCGGGCAACTGCGCCCAAAACGCTGCCTCAAGATTGAGATCTTCACGCAGCCAGTTGATATTCATGTCCGTGAGGCATGCACCAAGTTCCGAAACGCAGCGGCTCAAGCCTTCGAGGTCCCGGGAAATGCAAAGTAGCGAAAAATGGTGGAAGCCAAACACGGCTTCCTGATTCAGCATACTGTCGAGAGCAAAATTGATGTCAGATTCTACAGACGTCCCAGCTTCATCCGAGGCACGGATTTGCCTCTGAAGGCGCGTTATGCGCTCCTGCGCAATTGGCTTGTCTGCAAGGGTAAATGACTGCGTCAGGATGAACTCATGGTTCACCTGTAACAGTCCGTCCAACATGCCAGGTCCAGTGAAAGGAGGGTATTCCTTGATGGACAGCAGTGCGCCATACCGCGAATCTTCGTCCACGGCGGCTTGCGCGTGAAAGGCGCGCTTGGCGAAGTGGAGACGAGATGTTCCAATGAAGTTGCGAATGCCCATGCGCGGCAGTCGCATCTTTCGAGACACACTCCCCGTGAGGATAGAATTGAAGAATTCGCAGGGCTCGGAATACGGTTCGCCCTTGGTCTCTTCCTCCTGCCCCTCGATCTTTGCAATATCATCGGACTTCTTCCGATAGGTTATGCCGAGCGAGCGGGCTCCATATTTACTCAGTTCACGGACGATATTCCCGATCAGTTCCTCTAGGTCCGTTACCTCTTCGCGCGTGGCTTGTGTTTTGGCGTCCTTGTTGGACTGCGTAAAAATCCGCTTGAGAGAGTCGCCAACACCAAGCGCGCCGCGCATGCCCGAACGGACAATCGTCAAGTAGATCTCGTTGGTGAACATGCGCTTCTTGCGAAGCTGACCCATGTATCGCGTATTCAGGATGTCGCAGAATGATTGATCAAACGTTCCGCCGATCTCGGTCTCGACCTCGCGACGGATCACGGTTGACCATAGGGAAAACCGGCTTGAGCCGAGCGCGCGTATCATCGTGTTCTGGACGACTGATCGCATATTCAATTCGGCCTGGTCTTCGGTCTGGAAAAACAAGCCGTCGAGCTTGATGACACTGGCGAGTGATCCATTCTCGAGACCTATCACCGTGTCCGAGACATGCCGCATGTAGGGAATATGAACGGACATAGGCCGCTCGTTTCCGGCGACCTTCCCAAATCCTAGCTCTTCTTTGATGACTTTCAGCATGATTATGGTCCGTACGAGTTGGTGCCCCAAAAGCGCTTATTGGGAGTGCGGGGTGTCTTGCGTGACGAAACCTGAAGCACGTCGAGAATTTTCGCGTCCCATGTGCAAAGCGAGAAAAGGACGAGATAGCCCACAGGCGCGAGCAGAAGTGCCGCGAGATGGTTCGACGCAAGCCATCCGATGATGGTGAGGCCGATGATCAGCACCACCGCCATGTATGGCACGCCCCATAGGGTTGGTGATCGGGTCAGACCGATCACCAAAGGCGTGAGCGCCGGCTTCTCATCCGAGAACTCGCTCAACTTACTGCCCGCCCACCGAAGAAATCATCTGATCAACAATGGCCGGAGCGCCGAAGACGAGGCCGATACCAATAACGACCGCGCCGGCTGTAAACCAAGACAAACGACCGGCAAATGCCATGAAGCCCAGGGCGATAACGGCAATGATCGCCAACAACCGGCCAAATGGGCCAGTGATGAAATCCACGATCATCTGCACGGCGGTCTGGATAGGGCCGAAAGCACCACTGCCTCCGCCGCCTGCCCCTTGGGCAAACGCCAACTCCGCGCCGACGATCTGCACCGCCGCGACCACGCCAAGAAGCGCGATCATCTTAACCGCCTGGGATTGACCCAACTTCACCTTTTTCATCTGACTCTCTCCTTAGAAGTGCATCACGCCACCGACAAACTTGCCGGTTTTCTCAACGGCAATTACCCCGCTACCGTTGGCCGTATTCGTCGCCGCTGCCTCACGGACGACATTTCCGGCCTTCCGCTTGCCCACAGGCATCGGAAGACCAAGCTGAAAATTGAGGACTTTTGCTACGTACCCGACCGTCTCCTGAAAGGGCGGAACGCCGCCATATTCGTAGATCCGGTTCTCGCCGCTGTTGTATGCAGCGGCTACGAGCAGAGGATTTTGAAACTCATCGAGCAGAAACCGGAGATACTTGATGCCACCCTCGATGTTCTGCCGTGGATCGCAGATATCAACGACGCCGAACCTCGTTGCGGTATCGGGGATAAGCTGCATGGGGCCACGAGCTCCTTTGGGAGAGTTGCGAACCACGTCAAACCTGCTTTCGGCCCAAGTGATTGCCACAGCAAACCCCTCATCAACCTGATGGCGGCGCGCGGTCTCTACAACCAAAGCTTTGATCTCGTCCGGCGTCATCGGAGATGCGCCACACTCTTTTGCCCCCATTACGGGCGAAGCTAACACGTTTCCTGCGCCAATTTGGCTAAGTGAACCGGTCGCACGAGAAGCAGTCGGAGAGCCGCCTATTGATCCTGTCACATCCACATACGGCGTTTCTGTTGCGCCAATATTAGTATCTGGTGAAGCCGCAGTCTCGGTCGTGCTGTTTTGCTTGTTCGCGTCCTTCACTACGCCATCAGCGCCCAAGACAAATTCTTTCGCTGGAACAGCCTCGCCAGCCCATCTTTCAGCGAAATTGGTTGCAAGTGACGGTGATCCAGACGCTTCGCTTCCATTGTATGCGCTAGCTATTCTGGTATTTTTTACAGCATCTTGGGCATATGCAAAGTTGGCCGACCACAGCGCGACGAGAGCTGTCCCCAAAAGGACGGTGGTGCCTGAAAAGCCTGCCATGCGAGCCCTGTTTTCCATCGTCTCCGCCTGCCAAACGGTGTTGTGATTAGGAAGAAAACCGATTAAGTTGATGCTTGTATGATACCGATTTGGCTCAGACTTACAAGTTTTTGTGCCAGTGTTAAACCCCCTTTCTCAAGGGAATCCGTTGTACCAAGATGGTTAGGGCTAGAAAATGATACGGACCATCATTACCGCACTCGCAGGTTGCGCAATGGCAACACAAGCTTTTGCCGCGCCGGCAATCAACAAGGATTACGTCAAGTCGCTCGCCGCCCCCGGTAAGACGGCTTTGGTGATCGAGTATTATGACGGCAATGGGAAGGTCGTTGACCGGAAGGGCTATGCAACAGCCTCAGGGTTCAAGGCTGTATCCGGAACCGACTTCAAGATTGACGATAAGACGACAGTACATCTGTACGGTCTCCAGCCGTGTAAGGGGGATCTGGTCAACCGGACCGAGGATTATGCGGGAACCTGTGATGACTATGCTCTTAAGCAGCTTCAGGTCATGTTGCAGAGCCCAAAGGTCGTTTTCTGCCGCGCTTTCGTCAGCGAGCAGGGGGCGACGATGCAGAATGCAACGTGCTACGGGTACTACAATTACCCTGGTGCCATGGACTCGGTCGATAATTTCGAAGAGCAGCTTCTCTCTCTGGGCGCTCTTCGTCTCGCCAAGAAGCCTGATGGTTCGGTGGAGCGGCCTGATCTACAAGAAGCCGAGAAGCTCGGGAAAAAGGGCGACTTCGGCATGTGGGCTGATCCGCGGGTAAAGTCGCAATGAGGCGGATAGCTCTTCTTATGGCGGCATTGATGCCTTCCTGGGCTATCGCAGCCCCGGAGGGCTATTTCGATTTAAAGCCAGACGGGATAACGCTCGAGACCGGAGACACATGGGTGTCCAATGGAGAGCGGTTCCGTCTCTATGGCATACAGTCATGTTTGCGCGGCACCAACTATACCGATGCCCACGGTAATACTCGCGATTGCGGCGAGGCGTCCCTTGCTGTTCTTGCCGCGTATATCAAGGACACACAGCCGATTTGCGCACCAGTCGCTAAGGCAAACAACATTTCATATGTCATTTGTTACGCGACCGTTGGGAGCCAGCGGCTGGATCTAGGGCAGGTTCTCGTCAGCAGTGGGTACGCGTTTGCTGCATTGAAGAGCGACGGACTTCCATATCATGTCCCCTACTCTGTGGCCGAACAGATGGCCCAGCAGAAAAAGGCGGGTCTCTGGCAGTTCAAAGACGTCCAGCACCCGTCGATCACCCTCAGCCGAGAAGCCAATCAGCGCGCCAGGAAGGCGGAGCAATGAAACATATTCCCCTGTTCGGCGTCATTATCGCTGCGATTGCCACACCTTCAATGGCCGCCGACCTACAATACTATACCCCGCGCTACTCGGGGCGCGTTGCACCACCCGTCGATTCCGCGCCCGTCAGGTTGCCGGTCTTCAAAGGCGTTGTAACCGTTCTGGACGGCCGCACTCTTTGGTATGGCTCTCTCGGACGTGGCTATAAGGTCCGCCTCGCGAGTATCGATGCATGCGAGCTCCCGCAATGGGCTCTCCACCCCAAGTGGGTAGACCGGACAAAGAACCAAGCGCCTATGCCGGTTCCCTGTGGCCCGCTTGCAAAAGCTTGGTTGAAGCGAACCATTGGCAACAAGGTGACGGTCTGCACGACGCTTGGGTATGGGAATGATGGCATTCCTCTCGCTCAATGCACGGTCAAAGGCCGAGACGTGGCGACGGAAATGCTGCGCGTAGGCTGGGCGCGAGTGGATTCCCCCTACGCCAACCAACAGTACCTTTCCTATCAGCACGATGCCATGGCCGCCCGTTATGGAATGTGGGGCACCTACGTGCTCGACATGAACGAATGGCGGCGCAAAGCGGTTGATAAGACCCTTGAGCGGCGACCTCTGGCGGATTTCAACCTTTTGGCAGAACGAAAAAGCGAAATCTCGCCGCCGTTTGCTGACGCACGCAACAAACCTAAGAGGACAGATCGATAGTTGCCGGATATCGCACATATCGCGACATCGTTCGCTATCGATCCGATGGCGGCGCTATTGGTTGCCATTCCCCTTTCGCTCGCCCTGATCGTGCCCTGCGAACGTTTGTGGTGGATCCACGCCCCCTGCGCTTTGGTCCTCCTCGTGGCCTCAGCCTTATTCCAGGCCGAGCGTCATCTCGCTTTCGACAGCTATCTTGTCGGCTTTTTTGCATTTGCGGCGGTTTGCCGGGATATCCCAAACCGCCCCCTCCTCTACCGCGTCGGTATCCTCTGGTTTGCAGCATTCTCGTTGATCACCGCCGTCATTTATGCGGCCTCCGACCGAACAGACCCCCACGCGATAGAAGCCAAGATCTCACACCGGCCAATTCCGCAGTGAACGAATGAGAGAGGGAAAGCTAATGAAAGCTCTATATTTTGTCGCCGCAGGTGTTGCGGCTTTTGCCATGACACCTGCCGCAAGGGCGCAAGATGCGTCTTGGGGGTGCCAGATCCTCCTTTGCGCAGCGTCCAAAAACCCCTCATGGCAGGGGGTTGGGTACTGCGTGCCGCCGATGCAGAAATTGATTTCGGCTATGAAGAAGCCCGGCTTTTCGTGGCCGATCTGCGAAGAAGCTAAAGCCGGGAAACCCGGCCATGAACCTTTTGAAGATTGCCCTGCCGGTTTTCAGGCCGGGCGGGTATCGTCTGGCCGCGACAACGACTCCCTCTTTGGCGGTGGCGAGGCGAATGTATGCACAAAGACGGTCAACCAGTGCAGCAACCGCGGCGCTTTCCGGACGCTCTACGGGAACGAACGCGCGAACCAGCAGGCCGGCATCACAATCCGCGAACTTAATTCAAACAATGACAACGGCTTTGGCAACAGCTGCCAAGTTGTCATCACGCAGCCAAGGCCAATGAGGGCTGACCCCTATTACTTCGATATCCCGAACGACAAAGGCGTGAAGGAACGTCATTGGTTCAACCTCAATCTATGAGGCCAGCGCCATGAACCAGAACATTCTACTCGTAATCGCTACCGGAGTTGGCATTGCTGCCGGCTCCGGCGCAACTTACGTTTTGATGCCGCAGCCAGATCCGCAAGTTCGCGCACCCACGCATGAAGAAATTGTAGCAGCCATAGAAGCTGATCCGTCTCTTCTGCCGCGCGAGTTTGTAGCCCCGGCCTTGGAGACCCCGAGCGAAGAAGAGGCCTTGGCGGCATACCGCCGAGCCTACTCCTCCAATCCGATGCGAACTCGCGGATCTGAGGACCGTATCTCAATACGACTTGGCGAGTGCGACCAGAATCCAGCCGGGCCGGGAGTGTCTTGTCTTACGTCCATCAAGTTTACCCCGTCCGCCCAACCTCTCGATCGCGTTATTGGATATTCGAAATCCACTTCAGGCGATTGGGTTGCGAACGGATATTAGCAGCTATCAGGCCAACTCAAACAGTGAGGTTGTCCGCCTCTGTCTGAATCACTTCCATCTCTTTGGGATCCAAAGCTGCCTGCGTTGTCAGGATGTAGGCAGCTAAATATTCGAGTTTGCGGTCGGATTCGTTTCGGTCGGCTGGCTTGTGCATGACGATCGATAGTCGTGCCGCCTCATCTTCCTTCGATGCAGCAGCCAAAGCCCCGGCATAAATCACAGGACTTACGCGCTCGGTCGCTCGCTTTTCGTCCCATTCTCTCACCGTCTTAGCCGTCGCCATCTGAGCCGCGATGTGGCGTTCCATTTTCTCGAAGAGCGAACCGTCTTCCATTCCCTGCTTCATCATCTCACCTCTATCCACAAAACCAGCCGAAGCCGTTTGACCTCCCAAATCGAAGGGAGGGCAGGACCTGGTCCTGCTCCCGAGCTCGTGCGGAACAGCTGGAGAGAGGGGGACAAGCGCTAAACCGGAGGGGGATCACCCACCCGAAGGGCCGCGTCGGATTTTTTGTAGAAAATCGGACCGGTGCTGCAAGCCGCAGGCTGAAGCATGGGGAAACCGGTTTAGTGCTTGTGGGGGAGAGAGGGCAGCGCGCCTTTCTCCCCTCTCAGTGAGCTTCATTGTCATTAAATCTAAATCGAGATAGGTTTACATTACGTAGAAAAAAACACGGGTTATGTGACGCGCTATCTGTTTCTCCCGGCCGCCACACTGACTGTAACAAATACGAGCGTTTATGTGACAACGTTTTTAGGATATGCCCGTGTCTCGAAATCTGACGGCACACAAGTTCACGATCTACAGCGAGACGCTCTAATTGCGGCAGGCGTTGACCGTGACAATATTTATGAGGACTCGGCTTCCGGGAAAAAAGATGATCGACCGGGGCTCACCTCATGCCTAAAGGCCCTTAGGGCTGGCGATACGCTTCTTGTCTGGAAACTCGATCGACTCGGCCGCGATCTCCGTCACCTGGTTAACTTGGTCGATGAACTCACCAAGCGGAATATTGGTCTCAAGGTGCTTGCTGGCGAAGGCGCAACGATCGACACTTCGACAGCCAACGGCCGGCTCGTGTTCGGCATATTTGCGGCGTTAGCGGAATTCGAACGGGCACTGATCGTCGAGCGGACAAAGGCCGGACTTGAGGCGGCGAGGGCACGCGGGCGTAACGGCGGCCGGCCATTCAAAATGACAGCTGCAAAACTTCGACTTGCGCAGGCGGCGATGGGGAAGCCGGAAACGAAGGTTGGCGAACTATGCGCCGAACTTGGGGTGACGAGACAGACCCTCTATCGGTTCGTAGGCCCGGAGGGAAATATTCGACAAGATGGGGAGAAACTATTGGCGCGGCGGAAAAAAGGGTCGTGAGGCTGAACGCCTAGCTGTACGTGCTGTTGCGAGTGGGTGAGATCGCAGTGACCGCTTGCGCCCGGATCAGAACTAATAGGACAACTTTGCTAACGACTATTACTGATCTTCTCCCTCTCATTTTCTGATTAAAAGCTAACTACGAAGGATAGTCTGCACTCTATCTGTTATCTGCCGCTGCAGCTGAGCCAACCCCTCCGCGTTGTTAAGGTATGTCATGTACCGAATATGCCGCAAGTCGAAGGGCACGTCGTCCGCATGTTGAGTAATGAGAATAACTTCGCGTCCAAGCGTATGAGATATTCCGGCTTCATAGAAGACATTTGGATTGCGCCCAGTCAGATCGCAGATCACGACACGGGATCGGTCTATCAGTGACACCACATCTTGGATAATAGTGTGGTGCTCCCAGATGTTGTCGGCACGGTTACATCTCATCCCCGCGGCTCCTACGATCGTTTCGTAAACGGTAGCAAAACCGCCGCTGAACGGCATCATGGCTGAGGCCTGTAGTGGATCGATGCGTGAGGGTGCCGAAACGTCGAAGACCGTCGGGGCATTGCAGGAAGGTGCATGAAGCAAGAGGCGAAGGATCGTTTGATATAGATCACCGTCTTGGACAGTCCACCGAGTATGTGTCCAATCGAAGCGATTCCTCCCATTGCCGTGACCCGAGAGACCAATTTCTGTCGCTACGCTTACAAGTCGGTCTTGGGTGATGATGGGCACTGAAAGGTCGTATTGATACCTCAGCCGCACGGTGCTGTTTGATCTACCAATCACCTGCATCGAGCCAACTCGAGCTAGATCATCTGGCTCGCGGCCCTCAGCCATAAACAGGGTGGGTAGAAGCGCCAGCGCTGGGTCAGCGACATTGTCAGGCACGCGGTCAGCTGGGAAGTCTAATTCGCCATGAGACGCGTCAGGCCACCCTAGTCCCCAAATGATTCTGTTAAATGCCACACTCACCACTCCCAGCTCGCTTATCGAACCTTCGCCGCAATTGGCAACTAACGGTTCAGAACATATTTGACGTCTAACGCAGCCTTGGCGCAATCGATAGCATCGGCCGTGAAAGATACTGCGGGTTTCACAAAGTCCCGGCCAGTGATTTCACTAAGTCGCGGACACCGATTTCAGTAAGTACGGGACAGTGATTTCGCAAAGTCGCGGACAGTTATCGCGACGGATTTAGGTCGAATTTCGTGAGCGCCAATCTGGCATTTTTCACCTCGTGATTTGAGCGAGGACATTATGCGCAGACGGAAGCAAGCGAGACATACTGACGTGAAGGATATCCGATCGATCCTGCGGCTGACGTTCGAGCAGCGATTGTCGATACGTGCCGTTTCCGAGCGGCTGAAGATGAGCAAGACGTCGGTTTCGACGTATCTTCTGCGGGCTCAAGAAGCCGGCCTTGGGGTCTGGCCACTTCCACCGGGCCTGGACGAGGACGACGTTCTCCAGCAACGGCTCTTCCGGCGGATGGGACGACCTCCACGCGATACCGTTGAGCCGAACTGGCCGAAGATGGCCAGCGAATTGAAGCGCAAGGGTGTCACGCTCCATTTGCTTTGGCAGGAATACCGGGAAGCCCATCCGGATGGCTATGGCTATACATGGTTCTGCGGCCGGTTTGCCGATCACGAAAGCCGAGCCAAGCCCACCTACCGCAGCCGTCACATTGCTGGTGTTGCGATGGAATGCGATTATGCCGGCCATACAATCCCGATCATCGATCCATCGAGCGGCGAGATCCGCTCGGCACAGATCTATGTTGCGGTGCTGAGCGCATCCCAACTGACGTTTGCATATGCCAGCTTCAGCCAAAAGCTGCCGGATTGGATCGAGGCGAACCAGCGGGCCTTTAGTTACTTCGGCGGCGTGACGAAGACGACGATCTGCGACAATCTGAAGTCTGCGGTGGCCAAGGCGCTATGGTTCGAACCGACATTGAATACGACGTTTGCCGCTTTCGCCGAACACTACGACACAACCGTGGTTCCGGCCCGCCCACGGCATCCTCGGGACAAGCCGTCCGCGGAAGGGACGGTTTTAATCGTTGAGAGATGGGTCCTGGCCAGACTTCGAAACGAACGGTTCTTCAGTCTCGTTGACCTCAATATCCGCATCAGCGCTTTGATCGAAGACCTCAATTCCCGGACGATGCGGCGATATGGCAAGTCCCGGCGCGCACTATTCAATGAAGTCGAGCGCGCTCAGTTGAAGCCACTGCCTGCAACGCCGTTCGAGTACGCGGAATGGAAGACGGCAAAAGTCCATCCCGACTACCATGTCGAGGTCGACAAGACCTTCTATTCCGTACCGCATGGGCTGATCGGAAAGCGCGTCGATGTCAGGCTGACATATCGGGCAGTTGAGATCTTCCTTGATCATAAACGGGTCGCAAGCCACATCCGAAGCTCGCAGCGCTCGGGCCATGTCACCGTCAATGAACATATGCCCAAGGCGCATCAGCGCTACGCAAACACGACGCCTCACACATTGCGCAGGGAAGCAGCGAAGGTGGGGATCAACACGGCAACGTTTATCGAACGTCTGCTCAGCGACCGCCCACATCCCGAACAGGGCTACCGATCCGCTCAAGGCGTTCTCTCCCTGGGGCGCCGATACCAATCCGATCGTCTGGAGCTGGCTTGCGAGCGGGCGCTGGTGATCAACGCGCTGAGCTATTCGTCTGTCGCCAATATTCTCAGATCTGGTCTCGATCAGGCTCCGGTCATGACCGAGGCCGTGAAGCCGGCGCCGCCGCACGGCAATATCCGCGGCAAAACCTACTATCAATAAGAAGGACATCAGATGCTGACACATCCGACACTGGAACAAATGAGCGCGCTTGGCCTTGCCGGCATGGCAACGGCCTATCGCGAGCTCCTTGAGCAGCCTCATGGAAACGACCTGAGCTTTGATGAACGACTCGGGTTGATGCTTGACCGGGAGATCGCCCTCAGAACGGACCGAAGGCTGACAAACAGGCTCGCCACCGCCAAACTCCGTTTTGCCAATGCTTCGATCGAAGACATCGATTTTGGATCGCACCGGGGCCTGGATCGCCGTAACGTCCTGTCTCTGGCGCAGGGGGCATGGCTCAAGGCAAATGAGAATCTGATCCTGACCGGCCAGACGGGCACCGGAAAGACATGGATTGCGTGCGCCTTTGCACGCCAGGCGGCCCGCCTCGACCACTCCGTCCTTTATGTTCGCATGCCGCGATTGTTTGAAGACCTCGCGCTTGCAAGGCTGGATGGGCGCTTCCCGCGCCTCATTGATAAGCTTGCACGCGTTCAGCTATTGGTGCTGGATGACTGGGGGACGCACACCTTGAACGACCGCCAGCGGCTCGATCTGCTGGAAATCTTCGAGGAAAGATACCGGCGCAAGTCCACCCTGATCACAGCCCAGCTTCCCGTCGCGGCCTGGCACGAAATGATCGGAGAAGCAACTTTAGCTGATGCGATCCTGGACCGTATTGTTCACAACGCCCACCGTATAACACTCGAAGGAGACAGCATGCGGAGGCGGAAAACACCAACGCTCTTGACCGGCGCCGAAATAAACGAAATCAATCACCCATAACAGCAACCAGGCTGGCGGAATTCGAGCGATCCCGCTGTCCGTGACTTAGCGAAATGCTTGTCCGCGACTTGCCGAAATAACTGTCCCGATTCACTGAAATCCGCAAGATACTCCACTGGACCTCGTTTTCGGCCTTAGCTCCAGTGTTTTCTGCCCTTTCGCGTCGACGGGCCTGAATATGCGGCAGTGAACCGCCCCGGCTTTGCCGGAGACCCCAACTCGTGAGAAGTAGGGTCTATGACAAGCAAGACGACGAATAAATTCTCTCCTGAAGTTCGTGCCCGCGCCGTTCGGATGGTGACGGAGCATGAAGCCGAACATCCCTCCCGCTGGGCGGCGGTATCATCGATAGCGGCCAAGATCGGTTGCTCGGCGCATACCCTCCATGAATGGGTGAAGAAGGCCGAGGTCGACAGCGGCAAGCGTGCAGGTTTGCCGAGTGACGTGGCGGAGAAGATGAAGGCTCTGGAGCGGGAGAACCGCGAGCTTCGTCAGGCGAATGAGATTTTACGCAAAGCCTCGGCGTATTTTGCCCAGGCGGAGCTCGACCGCCCACTGAAGCGATGATTTCCTTCATTGACGAACACCGCTCGGTGCTCGGGGTCGAGCCGATCTGCAGGCTGCTGCCGATTGCCCCGTCCACCTATTATGAGGTCGTCGCCAAGCGCACGGACGTGGGTCGCCTATCGGCCCGCGAACGGAATGATATTGCCATGAAAGTCGAGATACGCCGGGTGTTCAACGAGAACTTCCAGGTCTATGGCGTGCGGAAAGTGTGGCGACAGTTGCAGCGAGAAGGCTTCGATATTGCTCGCTGCACCGTCGCAAGGCTCATGAGAATGATGGGTCTTCAAGGCATCATTCGTGGCAAGCCCATCAAAACCACCGTATCGGACAAGTCTGCCCCGTGTCCGCTCGACCGCGTCAACCGCCACTTCAAGGCTCCCGCGCCGAACATGCTCTGGCTTTCCGATTTCACCTATGTCGCGACCTGGCAGGGCTTCGTCTACGTGGCCTTTGTAATCGATGCCTTCGCCCGCCGTATCGTTGGCTGGCGGGCCAGTCGAACAGCGCACGCGGGATTCGTCCTCGATGCTCTCGACCAGGCACTCCATGATCGGCGGCCCGTCAAACGTGGCGGGCTGGTTCATCATTCCGACCGCGGCTCGCAATACGTGTCCATTCGCTATTCCGAACGACTGGCCGAGGCGGGCATCGACCCGTCTGTCGGAAGCGTTGGCGATAGTTACGACAATGCTCTCGCCGAAACGATCAACGGTCTTTACAAGGCCGAGGTCATCCATCGGCGAGGACCATGGCGCAACTTCGAAGCTGTGGAGTTCGCCACGCTCGAATGGGTCGACTGGTTCAACCACCGTCGCCTTCTGGAGCCCATCGGGAATATCCCGCCAGCCGAGGCCGAAGAACGATACTACGCCATACTGGACGCGCCAGCCATGGCCGCATAACTTAAACCAAACGGTCTCCGGCAAAGCCGGGGCGGTTCATACAGATATTCAAATGCATCCTGTGTTTGAACTGCCCCACGAAGAAATATCAGCGATAAAGGCAATGTGTAGAAAGATGATCCTCGGCATTAAGCAGCGAATGATTGACATCAAACAAAGCTACTTGATTGATGGACATGATTAGAAACTTCATCGTCGGGGTCTCATTTTAACACGTGACCGATCAGGGCAGAGGGGCATTGTCGAAATGAGCGACACGACGCAAAGCCGGAGCCTTCAGATCAGTCCGAACCACACGGTCGCCTTCTGGCGCGGCCTCGAACTGAATCTGAACAATCCGAAACAGGAGGACGCTTCGGTCATTCAGGCCCAGTCAGCAGAACGGCCACCATTTCATGTCTCGCACTTCCGGGACAATATTACAGTCAATCTGACTGTGACCTCGCTACTGACTTCGTTCGTCCGGGACTACGACTTCGATGTGACGATCGGCCTGACGGAATTTCATTGTGATAGCCCCGGCAAAGTCCTCGTCGGTGGTGTGGTTTACATTCCAACGAGCGGTATCCTTGGTCGCGACTGGAAAGAAGATCTTTTGAAATCGGTATGGATGTCCCCGGTTTCATAGCCCGCAGGCGATGCAAGATTGGCAGTGCGACGGATATAGGCAATGTTGACCGACGCCTTCCTGCCAGGGATACTGACGCCATTGGTGTACACCCAATCATTGGGCCCAAACATACCCGGGACTTCTTCGATTATGCGGTCCGAGACTACGAGTGGCGATTTCAAAAGGCTGGCCAGAGACTCCAGGCGTTGGGCGACATTGACGGCGTCACCGATCACGGTGAACTCGTCATGGAAACCGCTTTCAAGTACGCCGCCGAGAACCGTACCGTAGTGCAAGCCGATACCCGCATACAAACGGGGGCCGCCCTTCTCGATTTTCTTACCGCCCCATTCTTCGAGCGCCTCGGTCAAAGTCAACGCGCAGGCCAATGCCCGCCGCGCGTCGTCCGCCTTTGGCTTCGGCTGCCCAAACACAGCCATCACCCCATCGCCGATGAACTTGTCCACAGTCCCGCCATAGGCGAACACAGCGCCGGCGACGATGTGTCGATACTCACCGAGGACGCAGGCGAGCTCGCGTGAGGAAGCGGTTTCCGCATAGGACGTGAAGTCCCGGATATCGACAAACATGATCGCCGCGTCCCGCCGCTCGAGGTCAAGGCTGGCACTTGCAGTCTGAAGATCGGCGACGACCGTCGGCGAGAAGAAGCGTGACAGGTTCATGCGCTTTTCCTCGATTCTCAAGGCCTGCCTGACAGTGCGGTCGTGATCGCGCGCCAGCAGATATACCGCCATCGCGGTAAACGCGAAACTCACCGTAAGGCCGAGGTCCTGGTTGAAGAAGTTGGCCAATAGTGTTCCGGGCGAGCTGTCGTGATGACGGAACGCCATGATGGCAAGCATAAGGACCCATGCCGACACCACGATCGTCGAAAACACGACGATCAACCAGCGATCGAGCTTCAGGCCCACGTGGTTCAAAAGAATGAATGACACGACCAGGCTCGATGTCGTGAGGTTATGATCTTGGGTAATTGGGTTTGCCAGAATGTGTTCATAGAGAATGACCACGACCAAGGCGGCGTCGAGCATCACGAACAGCTGGCCGAGGTGTTTTTGTCTGGGGAAATAGACAGCTGCCGCGACGGATGCAACGCTGACGATCAGATACACCGAATTGACGATGACATGGGTGGTAAAGCTCGCGAGGCCGTCACCGAACACGAGGTTGGCGAATAGGATCGAAAGCACCACGAACCGCAGCGAAGCTGACCTTATTTCCCGCGTGGCTGCACTGTTGCCCAACGGCGATGATTTTTTATCCATGATCCAAGCCAGCATGATCGAGAATTTTCGATCCGGAGAATGAGGTCGGACGGGCCGAGCGTTTGGAAGGCTCGGCCCGATCGCTTTACTTGATTTCCGTGACCGTTAGCTTGCCCTCGACGCGCTCGGCGACGAACTCGATGCTTGCGCCTTCCTTGAGCTTCTCAAGCATTGCATCGTCCTTGACGCGGAACACCATGGTCATCGCCGGCATTTCCAGGTCCTTCAGTTCCTCATGGATGAGGGTGACCTTCTTCGCCTTGGCATCGACCTTCTTGACCGTGCCCTTAGTGAATTCGGCAGCGAAGACCCCGGAAGCCATCGTGAGCGCGAGCACCGCCGCAGAAGTGAGTTTGATGAATGAGGTCATGTCGATTTCTCCTTGTATCGGGTTACTTCTTGGCAACGGTGACGTCGCCGTGCATTCCGGCGTCGTAGTGGCCGGGAACGAGGCAAGCGATCTTGAAGGTGCCATCGTTGGTGAACTTCCAGATGATCTCGCCGGACTTTCCGGCAGCCAGGCGGATGGCATTCGGATCGTCATGTTCCATATCCGGGGACTTCTCCATCACGGCCTTGTGCTCCATAACCTTCTCTTCCTGATCGAGAACGAACTCGTGATCCAACTCGCCAGCATTCTTAATCGCGAACACAACCGTCTGGCCCTTGCGAACCTTGAAAGTATTTGGCGTGAAAATCATCTTGCCGTCGGCTGTCTCTTTCATGGAGACACGGATGGTCTGGGTGGCCTCTGCCTTCTTGCCGGGTTCACCGACAGCCATAGCCGCGTTGTGCCCACCTTCGTGGGTGCCGGAGGCGAGGGCGGAAGTGGCGAGGAATGCAGTAAAAACTACTGTAAGTAACGTTTTCATTGATTTATCCTGATGGGGGGTCGGAGAGTGCGAAGCCGATATTGATCCGCATGTCTTTTCACGAATAAGGGTTACTTGCGTTTGTTTATTCACAAGTTCTGAACGGACTGGATAAATCAACTTCGAAGAACCGAGTGTATCACCTGCGGTTGTTCTTGACGGACTCCGCCCTCGGATCAATGATTGTGACCGTACCATAACGGGTGTTCGTACGTTCTACCTTACCGCTAGCCAGAACGCGGACGCTGACATCAGGATTGGATACAGACGATGCTGTATCGCCGGGTGTTCCATGTCCCTGAATGATACTGGCTATTGGTGAAGCCGTCTTATCAAGTTTGGTGTAAGCGAAAGCTGTCGGGGTAATAGCCATCACAGCCACTACAGATATGACGATTTGTTTGATCATGACTAAAATCCTTATTTAGCACTGCGAACTGCAGCAACAAAAGGATAGAAGGTCTGTTTTTCAGTCACCTGTCTCGTGATATACAAATTTGTAATCCGTTCGCCAATAATCTGCCGTAAGAAAGCCCCAATCACATCGCGTTGACTGCAGGGTGTAAGGCACTGTGCCAAAAGAAAAAGATTGACGGGTGGCATGAAGATACTGGTCATCGAAGACGACCAAACGACGAGAAAATACCTTGTGAAGGGCTTAAGTTCCGCTGGGCATTCGATAGACTGCATTGGGGATGGTCGTGAGGGGCTCTCAGCAGGCTTGGACACGCGCTATGATATTCTAATTGTTGATCGGATGATTCCCGGCCTCGACGGCTTAAACCTTGTCAAAAGTTTGCGTGCAGCATCAGTGCGTACCCCTGTCTTGTTTCTGACGGCAATGAGTGGCGTGGATGATAGGGTGGAGGGTCTTGAAGCCGGGGGTGACGATTACCTCGTTAAGCCGTTCGCGTTTTCGGAATTAGTCGCTCGTATAAACGCCCTCGTTCGGCGCCCCCCGATTGCCGCTGAGAAGACCAAGCTGCGGGTCGGCGACCTTGAAATGGATCTCGTCGCTAGGACTACTTCACGTGCCGGACAACTCATTGAACTATTGCCGCGAGAGTTTTCACTGCTTGAATTACTGATGAGGAACGAGGGACGAGTACTCACAAAAACGATGTTTCTTGAAAAAATATGGAACTTTAATTTTGATCCTCAAAGCTCAGTCGTCGAGACGCACATCAGCCGGCTCCGGGCAAAAATAGATAAGCCTTTCAGCACATCACTTTTGCATACCGTCAAAAACACTGGATACACGTTGCATGCTCGCGGGTAGTTTTCTCAAGAGTACCGCCGTCAGGCTCGCTATTATCTACATTTCACTTTTTGTTTCTGCGTACCTGATTGCGAACATTGTAGCTTATCAAATGGTTGTTAAATTTTTGGACGACCGACTGAATTCTAACGTCATGGAACGGTATCGCGAGATCGCGTCAGCCTACGAGGCGCGCGGTCTAAATGGGGCCGTTCAGATGATTGAAAGTCATGGTCCCGCTGTTAGGGGTGAAGAGACCGTGTATACGTTGCGAGGTGCGACAGACGACCTGGTTGCCGGAAACGCCAAATTTTCGGATGTGCCAATTGGCCTTTCGACTTTTCGATCTAACAGCCAATACGAAAGTGCACCACACTACAAATTATTCCGGGGACCGCTGGGAGAGTATGACCTGGTTGTCGGAATTAGCTACGGCGACACGGACCAACTGGCTCGAATCGTCCTGATAAGTTTTGGATGGGCGACGGCAATAATCTTGGGCGTTGGAATGACCGGAGCTTCGATTTTTGCTCATCGAACTCGTAGGCGCATTTTCGTTCTTTCTACCATTGCGCATGAAATCGGGCATGGCGATCTCTTCAAGCGCCTTCCGATTTCCTCTCGTATGGATGAAATTGATGTCCTTTCCACCGAAGTCAACGTCGCATTGACACGGCTTGAGTCAAGCGTGATCACGTTGAAGCAGGTTACGACTGACGTTGCACATGACTTAAAAACGCCAATTGCGCGTACGTTTCTGATTCTTGAGGACTCACTGCAATCCGATGTTCCTGGTGATATGAAGAGCGGTATTGAGATCGCTCTCGTGGAACTGAAGTCTACGTCTGAAACATTTGACGCTGTTCTTCGGATTGCGCAGATTGAGTCGCGCAGTCGAACTACCAATTTCAGGGTTTTCAATCTGAAATCATTGGTTCACGATATTTATGAGGTTTACGAAGCTATAGCCGTGGATGCGGGTTACGACCTCACGCTTGCCGACAGCATTTCCGACTCTTGGATCGAAGGCGATCCAGATTTGGTTAGACAGTTGTTGGCCAATTTGCTTGCTAACGCCATGCGCCACACCCAAGCTGGCTCTAATATCGTTTTATCACTTTCCTACAACGACGATACCATTTATCTGAGCGTTTCCGACAACGGTCCAGGAATTCCTCGTGACGAACGTGAGAGAGTTTTTGATCGCTTTTATAGGCTTGAGAAGAGTAGGACGACGGCCGGGTCCGGATTGGGTCTCACGTTGGTCAAAGCTATTGTGGGTCTTCACGGGGCGACTATTGAGCTGCTTGACAACGATCCCGGCCTGTCTGTTGTTGTGGGTTTCCCCCAGGTGAAGAGGGAAGATCAGCAGGCGCATTAAAATCCACCAGCTTTTTGCACGGGACGCTAGTAGACGTCAGCAGGTGCATCAACCGAATTGACGATCACCAGGCGAATCTGAACGGGCCGAGCGTTTGGAAGGCTCGGCCCGATCGCGTTATTTGATTTCTGTGACCGTTAGCTTGCCCTCGACGCGCTCGGCGACGAACTCGATGCTTGCGCCCTCCTTGAGCTTCCCGAGCATTGCGTCGTCCTTGACGCGGAACACCATGGTCATGGCCGGCATTTCCAGGTCCTTCAGTTCCTCGTGGATGAGAGTGACCTTTTTCGCCTTGGCATCGACCTTCTTGACCGTGCCCTTGGTGAATTCGGCAGCGAAAACCGTGGAAGCCATTGTGAGCGCAAGTACCGTCGCAGAGGCGAGCTTGATGAATGAAGTCATGTCTGTATCTCCTTGTAGTGGGTTACTTCTTGGCAACGGTAACGTCGCCGTGCATCCCGGCGTCGTAGTGGCCAGGAACGAGACAGGCGATCTTGAAGGTGCCGTCGTTGGTGAACTTCCAGATGATCTCGCCGGACTTTCCGGCAGCCAGGCGGATGGCATTAGGATCGTCATGTTCCATATCCGGGAACTTCTCCATCACGGCCTTGTGCTCCATGACTTTTTCTTCCTGGTCGAGGACAAACTCGTGATCCAGTTCACCAGCATTCTTAATCGCGAATACGACCGTCTGGCCCTTGCGGACCTTGAAAGTGTTTGGCGTGAAAATCATCTTGCCGTCGTCCGTCTCCTTCATGGAGACACGGATGGTCTGGGTGGCCTCTGCCTTCTTGCCGGGTTCACCGACGGCCATAGCCCCGTTGTGCCCACCTTCGTGGGTGCCGGAGGCGAGGGCGGAAGTGGCGAGCGCTCCCAGAAACAGTGTGATCATTACAGTTTTCATACTCTTGTCCTTTGGTTGGTTGGGAGACAGGATCAGCCGTGTTTCACTGGTTTTGGCGTGATCTGGGTTTTTGCGTCTTTGGCCTTGGTCGTATCGGGCAGTTCGCCAGTCCATTCCCAAGCCTGCGTACCGGGCGGGTTTTCGTACCAGCCGGGATCGGTGTAATCGTCGGCAGCGATACCCTCGCGGACCTTCACGACGGAGAACATTCCGCCCATCTCGATGGGACCGTGCTTTCCCCATCCCGTCATCATCGGGACAGTGTTCTCCGGTATCTCCATCTCCATTTCGCCCATATCGGCCATCCCAGCTGTACCCATGGGCATGTATTCCGGGCGGATTTTCCTGATTTTCTCCGTGACCGTTTTCTTATCGACGCCGATGAAGGTCGGAACGTCATGTCCCATGGCATTCATCGTGTGGTGCGACTTGTGGCAATGGATTGCCCAGTCACCGAGGTATTTGGCGTCAAACTCGTAGGCACGCATCGCGCCGACGGGTATGTCGATGCTGACCTCGGGCCAGCGGGCCTCGGGCCTGACCCAACCGCCATCCGTGCAGGTAACCTCAAAATCGTAACCGTGCATGTGGATCGGGTGATTGGTCATGGTCAGATTGCCGACACGGACGCGCACGCGGTCGTCCTTGGAGACGACGAGCGGACTGATGCCGGGGAAGATGCGGCTATTCCAGGCCCAGAGGTTGAAGTCCGTCATTTCCATGATGCGCGGAACGTAAGTTCCGGGATCGATGTCGTAGGCGCTGAGCAGGAACACGAAGTCACGGTCCACCGGCATGAACGTCTCGTCCTTGGGGTGAATGACGAAAAATCCCATCATGCCCATCGCCATCTGGACCATTTCGTCCGAATGCGGGTGGTACATGAAAGTGCCGGATTTTACGAGGTCGAACTCGTAGACGAAGGTCTTGCCGACGGGGATGTGGGGTTGCGACAGACCGCCGACGCCGTCCATGCCAGACGGCAGGATCATGCCATGCCAATGGACGGTTGTATGTTCCGGCAACTTGTTGGTGACGAAGATGCGGACCCGATCGCCTTCGACAGCTTCGATCGTCGGCCCTGGAGACTGGCCGTTGTAGCCCCAGAGATGCGCTGTCATCCCCTCGGCCATTTCACGCTCCACCGGTTCGGCGACCAGGTGGAACTCCTTGACGCCGTTGTTCATGCGGTGAGGCAGTGTCCAGCCATTCAGCGTCACGACCGGGGTATAGTTGGGTCCTGACGATGGTCTGACTGGCGTCTGTGTTTCGGCATTTTCCATGAGCGCGGCTTCCGGCAGGCCCATGTTTGACGTTTTTGCCCACGCCGCAGTCGAAACGAGCGCCGCGCCTGCACCGAGCATTTGTCTTCTGTTAAACATTGTCTTGTCCTTTTCAGTGACCGCCGCCGCTTTCGGCGGCCGCTGCAACCTCGGTCTCACCACCTGCTGCACCCGCGCCGCCGCCATAGATGGCAGGTGCGAGATTGGCTTCGGCCAACCAGAAATCGCGTTTTGCATTGACGGCGAGGAGGACCGAATTGACCTTTTCCCGGCTGTCGGCGAGCAGTTCGAACGTGTTGGAAATCATGCCATTGTAGGTGAGGAGGGATTCCTCTTCGATCTTGCTGCGCAACGGCACGACACTGTTGCGGTAGTGCCTGGCGATGTCGTAGTTCGACCGATAGGCCTGATAGGCGGACCTTGCTTCAGACCGGACGTTGACTGCCTTTTCCGCGAGCAGGTTTGCCGTCCGCATGTAGGCCAGTTCGCCCTTCCTCATACGCGCTTTGCCGCTGTCGAAGATTGGAATCACGAATTCCAGTTCGACATTGCCGGTCGTGTCCTTTTTCTTTTCACCGTCCTCCAATTCGCGTTCCGTCTCGAACCCGGACAGGATTTCGAGATCGGTGACGTAGCGTGTCGCTTCCGTCAGCTTGTAGGATTTTGCGGTGGTATTGAGGTCGAGCTTGGCCATCTGCAGGTCCACCCGACGTTGCAAAGCCTCGGCTTCGATAAGGTCTCGCTTGACAAGACTCTTGGGAAGCTGCGGCAGTCGATTGGGAATCTGATAGTCGATGTCCGAGCCCCAAAGTCCCATGAGACGTGTCAGCTCTTCCTTTGCAAGACGGGCTTCAAGCCTTGCCTTGGCGGTCTGGCCTGCCAGTTCAGCATAAAAGACATGCTCGCGGGCCTGGCCTCCCTTCGTCATGGAGCCTGTTTCGCCAAGTTTCTTCGCGAGTTCCGACGCTGCGTCGGCGGCGGCTTGTGCCTGGCTGAGCTGGGCGACCGTTTCCCAGGAGGCAACGGCAGTTATCCATGCGCGACGGGTCTCCGCCGCCAACTGAAGTGTCCGAACGGCAGCAGCGAGCTGTGCCTTGCGGAACCCGGCATCGGCGATTTCGACGTTCCGCTTGTGGGTGGCGAGTGCGAGGATGTTGGTGGCGATCACACCTTCGATGGCTCTATAAGCTTCGAGACCGGGTGTGCCGATCCCCGTCAGGCCGATACCGACCGTCGGGTTTACGAGCATCGTGGACTGCCATGCATCCGCCGAAGAGTCTCCAAGATCGGCGTAGGCCGCCTGCAGACCCTTGTTGTTGAGAAGGGCTATCTGCACCGCCGTCTCGACGTCGACGGTCTTTTTGGTGAGGAGCGTCTTTACCCGGCCTGAGACCAACTGCGCGTCCTGGCGATTCTGCACCCAAACGGTGTCCTTTCCCGTCGCCTCGGCCGTTTTGTTTGAAACGTTAGAAAACCCGGCGGTTGTCGCAGAGTATTCCGTCGATGATACGCATCCACCGAGAATGAGCGGCAGTGCAACAGTCGCAGCGCATTTAAAAGTGAAAAGGCTCATGACGCGTCTCCTTCCGGAGCTTGCGCGTCATTCTGATTTCGCCATGGTTTGGGATCGACCGGGATCCGGTGCGTGTAGCCCGAAACAGGGCTGGAGTAAGTCACCGGGCGAACGCCGGCTGTAGAGTCGGCAACTTCGCTCGAAGCGATGACTTCAGGAGGCAACGTGGCAGCGCAACCGCTCGCGAAAAGCGGTAAGGCAACCACCAGAATTTTGAGGTTCATGGTGTAATCCGAATAGGAGGTGTCAGCGGCGCAACGAGCCATTTGCCCGTAGACGCACGTTCAGACCCGCAAGGGCGGGTTGAGCCTATTCAGATGTTCGGTGGGCGATGCAAAGGAACGAGTTCGCCGATGACGTCGCTGTCGTTCATGAAAGCATGGATGGACGAAACGACGGGGCCATTCCAAGTGTCTATGTTTGCTATGATCGCAATACTGACACAGAAGTCTTTGCAGCACTCCTGCTTTACCACTTTTGACGAATCCTCGTCCGCAGACACTTGATCGTGATGGTCGTGTTCGCTCATCTGAGCGCCAGCATACTCCATGCTTTCCGACATTACCATCGGAGCATCGGATGCCCGCCCGTGCATGGCTGCTGCGGCTGTGGACAGCGAGTATCCCGCCAGTGATACAATGATCACCAGTCTAATCAGAATCAGCAATTGCTTGCAGATGATTCGATACATCGAGCCCATTTCTCACAGCTACCTTCAATGGAGCCAAATTTCAACAACTCAAATATGTCAGGAAAATCGGAGTCGTATTTGTGACGACGAACTTTCGTCCGATTTGACGATAAGGGTTCCAACGCTGGCAAGGTCAAGAGCGGCAGTCGAACGAAATTGATTTGTAGTCGTTGTCGGGTGGCGCTTCACGGAACCGATGGCGAACCTGAGCGTTTCTCAGGGTCATTCACCGGAGCATCGCAGGAGCGTCACTTGCATGCCTAAGGGAAAATCTTCCATGTTCGGTCGCAGCATAAAAAAGAGAATGTGTCTAATTCTTGCGATACTTCTCATCTTGTCAAATATCCATGGAACGGCGCTGGCGGGTGGCGCATCTGCCGATCACTGCCCTTCAATCTCTTCATTGGCATCTAGCCACGATTCTAAAGGTTCTGTTGGACACGCTTGCTGCCCCACCATGATTTGCTGCCCAATCTTAGTCTCGGTGGACGTGCTTGGTGGTCCAGACAGACGGAGGGCTGTTGTATTCGTCGCGGTCGAACAACCAATCAGTTTGCTGTTTCTTCGTCCGGACTATCCGCCCCCAAAGCTTCTAAGCTGAGTTGCGAAGCGTACCAAATTGTATCCAATCAGGAGAACTAAAATGAAAACTATCGTAAGAATCTCGCTCGCCGCTGCATGCGCTTTGTCATTGCTCACTGTCATGCCCGCCATGTCGTTCGCAGAGATGGCCTATCCGGAAAAGTGTAAGTCCGAGATGGACATGTCAAAGATGGATATGAAGTCCGGTGACATGGGCATGGGCGACATGATGACCGACTATCAGAAGGCATCGATGGAAGGCATGAAGTCGATGCAGATGAACATGATGCAGGGCATGATGAAGAAGGACGCAGACGTTGCCTTCGTGTGCGGGATGATCGCCCATCACATGGGCGCGATCAGCATGTCCGAGGTCGAGCTGAAATATGGTGACAACGAATGGGCCAAAAAATCCGCACAGAAGATCATCGACGCGCAGACCAAGGAAATCGCCGAGATGACTGACTGGCTCGACAAGGAAGCGAAGTAGGAAGGAAGCATGACCATGCATCACATTTCAGATGAAATGAAAGTCTGCATCGACAATTGTCTCGCCTGCTATCGCGAGTGTTTATCGATGGCTATGGGGCACTGCTTGGAAATGGGCGGCGAACATACGGAGCCGAAGCATTTGAAGCTTATGATGGCCTGCGCGGAAATTTGCCGGACTTCGGCTCATTTCATGCTCCTGGGTTCAGAGCATCACAAGCACGTGTGCCGAGAATGCGCTGAGATTTGCGCTCAGTGCGCCGATGATTGTGAGCGCGTCGGGGACATGGAGTCGTGTGTAGCGACTTGCCGTCGCTGTGCGGACAGCTGCGCTAAAATGGCGGCCTGAAAGTTGGGGGAGAGCACTCTCACATGCTCTTCCCCAACACTTAGTTTATCAGGCGACAGCCTGCGACGCAGAAAGCAGCGTCCATTCTCGATCCCACCTCATATCCGCACACTCCTCAATCTCAAAGCATTGCCAATCACGCTTACCGACGAAAGCGCCATGGCAGCCGCTGCGATGATTGGGGACAGCAAAAGCCCGAACGAGGGATAGAGCAATCCGGCGGCAATCGGTACTCCAGCCGCGTTGTATATGAAGGCGAAAAACAGGTTCTGCCTGATATTGCTCATTGTCGCCTGGCTCAGTTCACGAGCCCGCACGATCCCCTGAAGGTCGCCCTTCAGCAGGGTTACGCCAGCACTCTCGATCGCGACATCGGTGCCGGTCCCCATGGCAATTCCGACGTCGGCCGCAGCCAGGGCGGGAGCGTCGTTCACACCGTCCCCCGCCATTGCGACGATCCGGCCTTCTTCTCGCAAACGCTTCACGATCTCGCTCTTGTCTTCCGGCAGGATTTCGGCTTCGACCTCGGTGATCCCAAGCTTGCGTGCGACTGCGGCGGCCGTCGTCTTGTTGTCGCCCGTCAGCATCACGACCCGGACCCCTGCCTTGAGCAACGCTTGGACTGCGTCGGGTGTCGTCGTCTTGATCGGATCGGCGATCGCTAAAAGGCCGCCGAGGTCGCCGTCTACCGCTACGAAAATGACTGTTGCGCCTTCTCCTCTCAGTGCCTCCGCCTGGCTGGTAAGAGCCGAGACATCGATATGAGCTTCCTCCATGATGCGGTGGCTGCCTATGATGAGCCTGCGTCCGTCGACACTTCCCGTAACCCCTTTGCCAACCGGGCTATCGAAATCTTCCGCGACGCCGAGAACCAACTGGCGCTCCGTCGCCGCGTTGACTATGGCAGTTGCCAGTGGATGCTCGCTCGCTCGTTCCAGCGTTGCCGCCAGGCGCAGCAGTTCGGGTTCTGTGAACCCATTTATCGCGGCCATGGACGTTACCTTGGGTTTACCCTCGGTCAGGGTTCCGGTCTTGTCGACGACCAACGTGTCGACTTTCTCGAAACGCTCCAGGGCTTCGGCATTCTTGATCAGGACACCAAGACCAGCACCCCGGCCAACGCCAACCATGATCGACATCGGCGTTGCAAGGCCCAACGCGCAGGGGCATGCGATGATGAGCACCGCGACCGCGGCGACAAGACCGTGGGCAAAGCGCGGTTCTGGACCCCAGATCATCCATGCTGCGAATGCGACGATGGCAATGCCGATCACCACGGGGACGAACCAGCCTGAGACTTCGTCGGCCAGGCGCTGGATGGGCGCTCGCGAGCGCTGGGCGTCCGCAACCATGCGGACGATCTGCGACAGCATGGTATCGCGGCCGACTTTTCCTGCCTCCATGACGAAGCCACCGGTCTGGTTCATCGTCCCGCCTATCAGCTTTGCACCGACCTCTTTGGTGACGGGCATCGATTCACCGGTGATCATCGATTCATCAACCGAACTGCGTCCTTCGATAAGGCTGCCATCGACCGGGACCTTTTCACCGGGGCGAACCCGAAGCCGATCCCCGACGACAACCATTTCCAGGTCGATGTCCTCGTCGACACCGTCGCGGACGCGGCGTGCCGTCTTGGGGGCAAGGTCAAGAAGTGCGCGGATGGCTCCACCGGTCTGTTCACGGGCTTGCAACTCCAGAACCTGTCCCAGCAACACCAGCACCGTGATGACGGCTGCAGCTTCGAAATAGATGGCGACTGAACCGTCTGCGGAGCGGAAAGTGGCGGGAAACAGACCAGGTGCAAGGGTTGCAACAACGCTGTAAGTCCACGCGACCCCGGTCCCCATTGCTATCAATGTGAACATGTTCAGGCGCATAGTGACGAGGGACTTCCATGCTCGCTCGAAGAATGGAAAGCCTGCCCATAGGACGACAGGTGTAGCCAGAACAAGCTGAATCCAATTCGAGGTCTGGGCACCAAGCACCATGTGAAGATTGGTGAGGTGTCCACCCATCTCCAGCATGAGGACGGGCACGGACAGAACGAGCCCGATCCAGAAACGGCGTTTCATGTCGAGATATTCGGCGCTTGGCCCGGTATCCGTTGTGACTGCTTCCGGTTCAAGAGTCATCCCACAGATAGGGCAGTTCCCGGGGCCAATTTGCTTTACCTGCGGATGCATAGGGCATGTGTAAATTACGCCCTCCGTCTGATACGTCACTGAACTCTTTTGGGCCACGAGCGTGGCCTGAGCACCGTGCCCTTGATGATGATTGTGGTGACTTTCATGGCTTTTTTGCTCGTCCATTAGATAGCTCCTTGTTGGTTCGTCTCCAGGACTTCGAAAGGAAACGCAGCACGGCGGCCTCGACAATCGCCACCGGAATGGTCGCCGTGCAGCTATGGCAGGCAACCGAAGGATCATACCGCCGTTGAGCGGAAGTGTTCAGAGAATGGATCAGGGAGGGCCGAGAACAGGTCGGTAGCTGAGACCTGTGATTAACTGCTGAGGATGGAGGGATCTCTGAGGGCCAGTACCTACATGAAAAACACCAGGATTCGTAGGCGGAAGGATGACGTTGCACAGGCTGCATACGCTTTTGCAACAGACCATCTGCTCGACATGGTGGCGATCATCTTGGCGAGCTTCTTCGCCCATGGACGTTTCGACATGTAGCGCTTGAGGTAAGTCGTTATCGCATAATTCGGAAGCAGCCTCGGCCATCGGCGCGACGAGGAACATAATTGCGACCAAAACGGCCAGCAATCCTCTCGCGTATCGTCGAATGGTTTGGCTTACGGCGATCATGATGTCGTTCGGTCCCTATCGTCGTACTCAAGCATAGTACCGTGGCGTGGCAAGAGTTGCGTTGATCCTGATCAAGCTCAAGGACGGTTTCAGACCCAGAAGGTTTGGCTCCGGTGTAACGGGATGGTCAAAAACAGGAGGAATAGCCTCCGGCAAAATGGAGTGTAGCATGGCATTGAAGGCGAGAGTGACGAAACTGGCCACTTCGGCGCTTTCAATAGTCATTTTCGGCACGGTGATCTCCTTGGCTATCGCTCAAAACGCCGCGCCCGGCAAGGTTGTCCAAAGACAGGACGGTATGAAGGCGATGGCAAACGCCGCCAAGTCCATCGACGCCATGTTCAAGGACTTGTCGCCCTATGACGCAAGAGCTTTCAAAGCGGCCGCCGAGACCATTCTGGCTCACTCGGGACCTAGCCTGTCGGCGCTGTTCGACGGTTCCGGTGCCACGCCTGGCTCAAAAGCCAGCACAATCATTGAAACCGACCGCCAACACTTCGACAAGCTGGCAAAGGACCTTGGCATCTACGCGTCAGCGCTGTCTGTCGCAGCTGACCGAAATCCCGACAGGCTTGGACCAGAAACGCGGATGCAAATAGGAGATGCCATGGGAGGCGGACCGCTCGCGAGAAAGGTCGACGCAGCGAGAGATGCAGCATCAATGCCCGCAGAACACGCTTTTCACATGATGCTTCAGACTTGCACGTCGTGCCACGCGACGTTTCGGGTCAAGACGGACTGATCAAATTCATTTTAGACAACGTTGGCGAGGCCAAACTTGGATGGCATACCAGGCCCGATGTTCTCCAGGGTGTCGGCGAAACCTTCGATGATCGGGCAGTCCGGCCGATCATCGCCGTGGCAATGGCTGGCGAGATGCTTCAACGTCTTCGTCATAGCGGCAATCGCCGCAGCCTTGCGCTCGAGTTCCGCGATGTGTTCAAGCGCGATCGCCTTGACGTCGGAGCTTGCCCGCGAACGGTCCCGCCACAGGGCTAGCAGCGTCTTCATCTGTTCGACCGAAAACCCGAGGTCACGAGCACGGCGAATGAACTGCAGCGTATGGACATCGCTGTCGCCGTATGTGCGGTAGCTGGACTCCGTACGGTGTGCGGGCGTGATCAACTTGATCTGTTCGTAATAGCGGATCATCTTGGTCGAGACGCCCGAAGCCTTGGATGCTTCACCGATGTTCATCGTGGTTTCCTTCCGTCAGGTTGTCTTGAAGCGTCGCAGGCGCAGGGCGTTGGCCAGTACGAACACGCTGGACAGGCCCATCGCGCCAGCGGCGAGGATCGGCGACAGCAGCGTGCCGTTAACCGGGTAGAGGACGCCGGCCGCAACAGGCACGAGGCTGACGTTGTAGGCGAAGGCCCAGAACAGGTTCTGCCGGATGTTGCGGATTGTCGCCTTGCTGATGGCAATCGCACGCGGCACGCCATTCAGATCACCCGACATCAGAACGACGTCGGCACTTTCTATAGCGATGTCGGTTCCGGTCCCGACCGCGAGGCCAATGTCGGCTTCCGAAAGGGCCGGCGCATCGTTGATGCCGTCGCCGATGAAAGCCACCTTGCGCCCGCCGCTCCGCAGCTTGCGGACCGCTTCGACCTTGCCGTCCGGCAGGACTTCGGCGACGACTTCGTCGATGTCGAGCTGGCGGGCGATGGCCTGGGCGGTGCGCCTGTTGTCCCCCGTGATCATCGCGACCTTGAGACCGAGCGCATGCAGGGTCTTGATGGCTTGCGGCGTCGTGTCCTTTATGGGGTCGGCCACTGCGATAATCGCGGCCAGTCTGCCGTCGATAGCGGCATAGAGCGGTGACTTGCCCGCATCGCCCAAGGCGGCCGCCTGCGCCGAGAACGCCGAGACGTCGATGCCGCTTTTCGTCATGGATCGGTCGGCACCGACCAGCACTGTCCGGCCGTCGATCCGGCCGCTCACCCCGTAGCCGGGGGCAGCCTCGAAATCAGAGACGTCGGAAAGTGAAAGGCCGTCGGCCTTCGCCGCTGCGACGATGGCTTCGGCGATCGGGTGTTCGGACTGCGTCTCCAGGCCTGCCACTAGCCGCAGCGTTTCGGCGCGGTCGAAGCCGTCGCTGACCACGAAGTCTGTCAATTCCGGTTTGCCCTTCGTCAATGTGCCGGTCTTGTCCAATGCGACGACATCGACATCGCGCAGTGTCTGGAGCGCTTCGCCCTTGCGAAAGAGGATACCGAGTTCGGCTGCGCGCCCAGTGCCGACCATGATGGACGTCGGGGTGGCAAGGCCCATAGCGCAAGGGCAGGCGATGATCAGTACGGCGACGGCGTTGATCAGAGCAAAGGTGAGCGCCGGCGAGGGGCCAAACAGCAGCCAAGCCAGGAAGGTGAGGGCGGCCGCGGCGATGACAGCCGGGACAAACCATCCCGTGACCCGATCGACAAGCGCCTGGATCGGCAGCTTCGAGCCCTGCGCCGCCTCGACCATTTTGATGATCTGGGCGAGAAGCGTGTCCGCGTCGATCTTCGTCGCCTCGAACGTAAAGGACCCCGTTTTGTTGATCGTGCCGCCAACGACATCGTCACCAGCGGATTTCTTTACCGGAACGGGCTCGCCCGTGATCATGGACTCGTCCACGTAAGAACCACCATCGACGAGGCGGCCGTCGACCGGGACTTTCTCGCCGGGGCGGATGCGCACTATGTCGCCGAGTGACACGGCTCCGATTTCGATCTCGACGAAGTCCTCGCCTCGCTTCACGTGCGCGGTCTTCGCCTGAAGGCCGATGAGGTGCTTGATCGCCTGACTGGTCTTGCCTTTGGCGCGCGCTTCCAGGTAGCGGCCGAGCAGGATCAGCGTGACGATAACGGCTGCCGCCTCGTAGTAGACGTTGGCGGTGCCAGAAGGCAGGACACCAGGCAGGAACGTCGCGACGACGGAATAACCCCAAGCGGCCGACGTGCCCAGCACCACCAGCGAATTCATGTCGGGGGTCCAGTGAAGCAGGTTGGGAACGCCCTTCCTGAAAAAGCGGAGCCCAGGTCCGAACAGGACGGCGGTGGCGAGCACGAACTGGATGACGAGGTTGTTGCCCATGCCGATGTTCACCATGATCCAGTCATGGAGGGCCGGGATGAAATGCGACCCCATCTCTAGGACGAACAGAGGAAGCGTCAGCGCCGCGGACAGGGCCAGCGACATCGTCAGGCGGTTGGCCTCGCGGTCTCGACGATCCTCGTCGTTGTCCGTGGAACGGACAGCGGTTATCCTGCGCACCTCATAGCCCGCGGCGCGTACGGCATCCTCAAGGACGAGTGTGGAGGTTCCGGAGACGACACGAACGGTAGCCTTTTCGGTCGCGAGGTTGACCGTTGCTTGTCTCACACCCTGAACGGACTTCAGTGCCTTCTCGACGCGGGACACGCACGAGGCACAGGTCATGCCCTCGACGCCGAGCTCGCGGGTTTCGAGTTTGGGTTCATAACCGGCCTTCTCGATAGCCTGGAGGACAGCTTCGGTTGGTACCACCTCATTATAGGTGACGGTTGCGCGCTCGGTGGCGAGGTTGACGATGGCGGAAGCGACCCCTGGAACAGCGGCGATGGCTTTCTCGACACGCACGACGCAGGATGCGCAGCTCATGCCTTCGATCCCGAAATCGGTTGGAAGGGGCAAGGTCTTGGAGGCTTCGATCTTCGGGATGGCAGTCATCGGGAAATCCTTTTGCTTAACTGCTCATATGGTTAGTCCTTCCAATCATGGGAAGGTCAAGAGGTGTCGTGGGAATTCGTACAACAGATTTCGCGGATAGAAAGTGCCTGGGTTAAGGCCGCCCCAGCAACAGGGACGGCCGCTGATCTAACTCAACGTGTCGTGTAAGACACCGGATATCCCGCGTCTTGGATCGCCTTGCCGATGATGGCCGGGTCCAGCGTTGTTTCGACAGTTGCGCTCTTGGAAGCGAGGTCTACGGTGGCGACTGCAGCCGGATCGGCGGCTTTGATGGCTTTCTCGACGGTGCCCTTGCAGTGGCCGCATGTCATGTTCTGGATATTGAACTCATACATCTTGATGTCTCCTGTCGATGTGCTGGTTTGATATGGGGCTTCCAACGATGGGAGGGTCAAGGCCCAGTGGCCAAGATTTGGCGTTTCCGAATCCGGGCACACGCGGATGGATCAACCTCTTCGACGAGATCCCGCATAAACAGCGGCAGCAATTTTCCGTGAGATGTCTTCCCATGGCGATGGCTCCGTGCCATGACTAGTGCCATGAGGTTCGTAAAGGTCATCTATCGACTGCTGTTCGTGACCGCCATTCTCGGGATCGTCATCGGTCCGATGAGCGTAGGCGCGGCTGACAGCGTCATGGCCGCCTCACTGCCTGTGGTGATGGACGGTATGGCTGGCATGGACATGCCTGACGACCTGCCGTGCTGTCCCGACGAACAACCGGACAAGCCAGACTGCGCGTGCAAATCCTGCCCGTTTGCTGTGATCTGCACGACGATGATCGTCGGTCAACTGGCAACCTCTCATTCCTGGTCGTTGAATATCGGTTGGGTCGCTCATCGGTTCCTCATGCCCCCGCATGGGGAGCTTGCTTCCTCACTGGTCTACCCGCCAGTCCGTCCTCCACGAGTCTGATCTCACGTCCTTGAACACGTCGTCGATTCAGCACGGCCGCAGGTTCGCGTCCGTGCTGTAGCGATGGCGATCCATTTGACTGAGGACGAGGTCGCAGACCCGTCCGAATGAGACATTGAACCATGAGAAATTTCACCTTTAACGCGAGGAGCCCGCTCTTCGCCGGCGCATTTCTGTTAGGCACCGCCAACGCTTCGTTGGCGGGAGCGCAGGACTACGAATTCCAAGCCGTCCAGACCGAGATCAAGCAGGGGCCGGCGGCGACCGTGTCCGTACGCCTGATCGACAAGCGCACGGGCAAGACCGTTCCCGACGCCGTTATCTTCACGACGCGGATGGACATGGCTCCCGATGGCATGGAAACGATGACCACAAAGGTAGACCTGGCAACCTCCGGGGAGCCGGGCGTCTACGCCTTTACGACCAATCTTTCCATGGAAGGCGGATGGCGTTTCCAGGTCGCCGCCAAGGTCCAGGGTGAGCCTGAGACCGTCAAGGGCGAAGTCGTCCTGAAGGCTGTCCCGTGAACATCCCGCGCATCATTGCCACGCTCTCCCTCGCCGCGATCGTCGGCGGGGGAGGCTATTGGGCCGGGAAGTACGATGTCGGTGCATTTTTTCAGGGGGGCGTCAAAGGGACCGGGATGGCCGCCGAGGCGGAACCGCGACGCGAAGGAACGGGAGCGGTGATCTATTACCGCCATCCGGACGGGTTGGCCGAATACTCCGCCACGCCAAAGAACACCGATGACGGGCGGCTATTCGTTCCTGTTCGAGCAAGCGAGGACATCAGCCTCGGCCCAAGCGGAGCCGTCGCGCCGTCACCCGATACGGCATCCGTCTCACTCGAGCGTAAAATCTTGTACTACCGCAACCCCATGGGGCTTCCCGACACGTCCAAGGTTCCGAAGAAGGATTCAATGGGGATGGACTATCTTCCCGTCTATGACGGCGACGTCAGCGACAGTTCAACGGTGAAGGTCCCTCTCGGTAAACTCCAGCGGACGGGGGTGAGGACTGCGCTGGCCGAAGTGACAACCGTCAGCCGGAAAATCCGAGTCCCCGGGACAGTCACATTGGACGAGCGTAGGGTGAGCATCATTTCGATGCGGGCAGATGCCTTCGTGGAGGACGTGGCGAATGTCACGACCGGCGATGCGATCACGAAGGGCGAAAACCTCTTTCAGTTCTATTCAAAGGAGATCGCCACCGCCGGAGCGGAATACGCAGCCGAGATGCGCAACGGGGCAAAGTCCAACCCTGACTCCGGGGCGGCGCTTCGTTTGAAAAATCTGGGCGTGCCCACGGCAACGATCGGCAGCATCGCGAGCGAGAGGAAAGTGCCGCAAAGTATCGCTTACACGTCGCCGCGTGACGGCGTCGTGCTCGAGCGTATGGCTGTGAGCGGCATGATGGCCGAGGCTGGCGACATTCTTTTTCGCATCGCAGACGTGTCCAGGGTCTGGGTAATCGCCGACGTGCCGGAATATGAGCTAAGCGCGGTCCGCAAGGGAGCCGTCGTTTCCGTGATCGTCCGCAATCTGCCCGGTACGACATTCAAGGGGACGGTCGATCTCATCTATCCCGAGGTCCAGATGCAGACCCGGACGACGAAGGTCAGGATCGAGCTTCCGAACCCTAGCGGCCAACTGATGTCCAACATGTATGCCGAGGTCGAGATCGAAGCCGGATCTGGAAACCCAGTCGTCGCCGTTCCCAACAGTTCGGTCATTGACACGGGCGACCGCCAGCTCGTCTTCATCGATAAGGGCGAGGGCAGGTTCGAACCGATGAACGTCGCGCTGGGTGTCCGAGGTGAGGACATGACCGAGATCACCAAAGGGATCGCCGCTGGCGACCGTGTGGTCGTGTCGGCCAACTTCCTGCTGGACGCCGAAAGCAACCTGAACGCCGCGTTGAGCGCGCTGACAGCGGATGAGGTGAAACCATGATTGCCAACATTATCTCATGGTCCGCCCGCAACTTGGTCCTCATCTTCGTCGGCGCTACTCTTTCCATCGCGGGCGGCGTCTATGCGTTGCGCACGCTTCCGCTCGATGCCATCCCCGACCTCTCAGACGTCCAGGTCATCGTGTTCACCGACTATCCCGGCCAGGCTCCGCAGGTAGTCGAGGATCAGGTCACCTATCCGCTGACGACCTCGATGCTGACCGTGCCGAAGTCTAAGGTCGTCCGTGGGTTCTCGTTCTTCGGCGTTTCGTTCGTCTACGTGATTTTCGAGGACGGAACCGACCCCTACTGGGCACGCAGCCGCGTGCTCGAATATCTGAACGCGGCCGCGAGCCGCCTGCCGGACGAGGTGTCACCGAGCCTCGGTCCCGATGCGACGGGTGTGGGCTGGGTTTACCAATACGCCGTCGTCGCCAAGGAACTGTCGCTGGCCGAACTTCGGTCGCTTCAGGACTGGGTCGTGCGCTTTGCCGTCTCCAAATCCGAGGGCGTTGCCGAGGTGGCCAGTGTAGGCGGCTTCGTCAAGCAGTACTCCATCGTCGTTGACCCGGCCCGCCTGAAGGCCCAGAGCGTCTCGCTTTCCGATATCGCCAACGCGGTCCGCTCCAGCAACCGCGACGTCGGTGGGCGCACGATCGAGCTTTCCGAGTTCGAGTTCATGGTCCGGGGCAAGGGCTACCTGCAGGGCATCAAGGACATCGAGAACATCGTCCTCAAGACGAATGCGGGGGTTCCGCTGCGTCTGTCCGACGTGGCCAGGGTCGAACTGGTCCCAGACGAGCGGCGCGGCATCACCGAACTGAACGGCGAGGGCGAGGTCGCCAGCGGGATCGTCCTTCAGCGAGACGGAGCAAACGCGCTGACCGTTATCGAAAACGCCAAGGAAAGCTTGGCGGCGGTACAAAACAGTCTCCCGGCAGGTACCGAGATCAAGCCCGTTTACGATCGCTCGACGCTGATAGAAGCGGCAATCGAAACCCTCAAAGCCACGCTCATCGAGGAGTCGATCGTGGTCGCCCTGGTGACGATCGCGTTCCTCTTGCACGTTCGCAGCGCGCTTGTGGCGATCATCATGTTGCCTATCGGCATCCTGATGGCGTTCATGGCGATGCGTGCGCTCGGCCTCGGTTCGAACATTATGAGCCTGGGCGGTATCGCCATCGCCATCGGCGCGATGATCGACGCGGCCATCGTCATGATCGAGAACGCCCACAAACATCTCGAGCGTGCGCCACCGGGCAAGCCTCGAACCGAGGTCCTTATCGAAGCGGCGAGCGAAGTCGGCCCCGCGCTGTTCTTCAGCCTGCTGATCATCACCGTGTCGTTCCTGCCGATCTTCACGCTGGAATCGCAGGAGGGCCGCCTGTTCGGGCCACTCGCCTTCACCAAGACGTTCGCCATGGCGGCGGCCGCACTGCTGTCGATCACGCTTGTCCCGGCACTGATGATCCTGTTCGTCCGGGGCCGCATTGTCCCGGAACACAAGAACCCCCTCAACCGACTGCTGATCTGGATATACCGCCCGGTGATCGCTGGCGTCCTGAAGGCCAAGAGCCTTACGATCCTGGCGGCTATCGTAATCCTCGCCGTGACCGTCTGGCCCGTCCAGCACATCGGCAGCGAGTTCATGCCCAGTCTCGACGAAGGTACGCTGATGTACATGCCGACAACGCTGCCCGGCCTGTCGGTGACAAAGGCTGCCGAACTGATGCAGACGCAGGACCGGATCATCAAGTCGTTCCCGGAAGTCGAGACTGTGTTCGGCAAAGCGGGGCGCGCGCTGACGGCGACCGATCCGGCTCCGACGGAGATGTTCGAGACGATCATCACCCTCAAGCCGAAATCCGAATGGCGACCGGGTGTCACCTCCGACAGTCTCAAGCAGGAAATGGACGCTGCCCTCCAGTTCCCTGGCGTCTCCAATGCCTGGACCATGCCGATCCGCGCCCGCATCGACATGCTGTCCACGGGGATCAGGACACCCGTCGGCGTCAAGGTATATGGCACCGAGCTGAAGGAGATGGAGAAGGTCGCCCGTGACATCGAGACAGTCCTCAAGACCGTTCCCGGAACGTCCAGCGCCTACGCCGAGCGTGTTATCGGCGGATACTATCTCGACATCATCCCTGACCGCATGGCTCTGGGGCGCTACGGACTTTCCATCGACGACGTCCAGGACGTGATCGGGATGGCTCTAGGGTCCGAGGTCGTGACCTCGACTGTCGAGGGCAGGGAGCGGTATGGCGTCGCCATCCGTTACCCAAGGGCGTTCCGAAGCGATCCACAATCCATCGCCAGTGACGTCCAGGTCTCCTTGCCGGGTGGCGGTACGGTACCGCTCGGCGAGGTCGCTAAAGTTAAGCTCACCCGGGGTGCGACGACCATACGGACCGAGAACGGCCAGCTAGCCCTCTATATCTTCGTCGATATCGCCAATCGGGACCTCGGGGGTTACGTAGCGGAAGCCCAGGCTTCCGTTGCAGCAAGCGTCGAGATGCCTCCAGGATATTCCGTCGCCTGGAGCGGCCAGTTCGAGTATCTCGAACGGGCGAAGGCCCGGCTGATGATCGTCGTCCCGCTGACGCTCGCGCTGATCTTCCTGCTGCTCTACCTCAATTTCAAGGCGCTGACCGAGACGCTGATTGTCATGCTGTCCCTGCCGTTCGCTCTGGTCGGCGGCATCTGGATGATGTGGTGGCTGAGCTTCAACGCCTCTGTCGCCGTGGCAGTCGGCTTCATCGCGCTCGCTGGCGTCGCAGCCGAGACCGGGGTGATCATGCTGATCTATCTCGACCACGCTCTCAGGGACGAGAAGGCGAAATGCGAAGTCGAGGGCAGGATATTCGGACGGCAAGACCTCAACAGGGCTATCATGTTTGGAGCTGTCGAACGGGTGCGTCCCAAGATGATGACCGTCGTCGCGATCATGGCGGGCCTGGTACCGATCCTTTGGAGCACGGGTGCGGGGTCGGAGATCATGCAACGGATTGCCGTGCCGATGATCGGCGGAATGGTATCGTCCACATTGCTAACGCTAATCGTTATCCCCGCCGTCTACGGGCTGGTCAAGGGCTACGGATTGACGGGTGCGCGCGAGGAAAAGCAAGTCCCGGCATCCTTGGCCGCAAATCGGATTTGAGAAGGAGAACCACGATGAAAAGAAGAGAATTCCTCTGGACACTGGCAGCCATCGGAGCATTGCCCGTTGTCGGAAAGGCGCGGGCAGCCGGCGAAAGCATGGTTGTCTATAAGGACCCGAACTGCGGCTGCTGCCGTGCCTGGGCCGACGCGATGACGAAAGCCGGGTTTGCCGTGAAGGCTGAAGACGTGGACGACATCAATGTGGTGAAGGACCGCTTTAAAGTCCCTGGCGATCTGCGGGGCTGCCACACCGCAGTCGTTGCCGGATACTACTTGGAGGGCCACGTTCCGCTGGAGGCGGTGACGAGACTGCTCGCGGAGAAGCCTGATATCGCGGGTCTCGCCGTACCGGGCATGCCTTTAGGGTCGTTGGGAATGGGGGGCAGCCCCAGCGCGTCGTACGACGTCATGTCCGTTGGGAAGGACGGCGCTAGCACGCTTTACCAGGCGGTCAGGTCAAAAGGCTAGTTTCTCGTAACTTCGCCTGACGCAATATATGCTCGCGAAGACGCCAGCGCAGCAGTCGCCGCCGCGCCGCCCCATCAGGGTGGCTCAAAGATACCGAAAGTGAATGCGGTTGCTTCAGCTAACAGCCTTCGCGGACTAACATGCGATATCCAGGGAGACACGGAAACCACGATTCGCATTTTCATCGGTCGGCATGTGATGCTCATCACCTTCAGTTCCTGCTATGCGTGCCGGTCGATCGTTCGATGTCGCCGGTGTTGAGAAAATCGAGCAACCGCTGACCGTTGACGATCGTCAGGTTCGGGTTCGCGGCTGCAACATCCTTCGCGCCGGCGCCCGTCCGTCCGGTATGGATGAAGATCCCGCTGCAGTCCCGTGCAGCGAGGACAGCGCTGAAGGCCGCCACATGAGCGCGGTTGATGTGTTTGCCGTATCGCTTTGCCTGTAAAAGGTACGTTTCTCCCTCGATAACCACCGAACCATCCAGCCCGCCATCACCGCTATAGGACGCGTTGCGCCGAACGACATGGCCGCGCCGCTCAAAAGCCTCGAGCAAAAGTTCCTCGAATGTCAGGGGATCGATCTTGCGAAGGTAAGCCAAGCGCTGCGGCATTAGCGGAATGGTGTTGATCTTTGCCAGAACGCGGCGGGCCTGGTCCTGCTTGCGGCGGTGACGTCGCTCCTTGGCCTTCGGCCGGAGCAGCCGTCGCAACAGCAGAGCGGCCGCAAAAAGCGCGAGCGCGGCCGCAAGGATCATTATCTCAGAGGGCTGCATGCAGCCCTGCCCTACGGGGGCCTGCGGCGGCTTTCCCTGTTATGGTCTGTGCGATGACTGCCAAGTGTTGCTCAACCCTCGCCGCTGCGGTCGCGGCCCCCATCCAACGCCAACCCAATGAGACCGAAATAGAGGCGCGGCTTACGCCGCGCCCCTATCTCAGCGGCCCGCCGTGGGTGTCGGTTTTTTCTCCATCGAGACAACCAGCTTGAAAATCCGCTCAAGACCTTCCGTGTCGAGCTGTCGGATTTCTGAGATCGTATTTTGCAGGAGCCGGGAATGTTCCTGATTTTCGCCCCATAGATGCGGAGCGGCAGGGGCTAGGATTTCCTCTGGCGTAGCGTCCAGAACTTCGCAGAGATGAATTAGCCGGGAGACGGTCAGTCGGGAAACACTCGTTTCGTAGCGATGATAGACCGCGTTACTCAAGCCAAGCAGAGGAGCGATTTTGGAACGTGACAAGGACCGTTTATCGCGGGCCTCCCGAATGCTCGTACTGATTTTGTCGTCCAGTTCCGCATTCAGATGGACTTTGCCGTGATAGGGCTTCCGATAGACCGGCTTTTCAAGATCAGGATCCTGGACCAGCTGTAGGCCGAGTTGTTCAACCCAGTTTTCTATCGTTGGACCTGCCATGGTTTTACCGCGCTGTAATTTCTAAGCCTGATTCTTTGTTACCGAATTGGCTACATGATAGGAACCCTGAAACATAGGTTTTCGGCTAAATTTGGCGCATCGCTTCGCGACCCCGCTCTATGCCTTCGGCACGGAGCCGCTGGAAAAGCGTCTCCGCCCTTCGGGTAACGATCGCTTGCGCAGCGCGGCGGTCGCCGCGAAACAAATAATGGTTTGCGCCATATTGGGCTATTCACTGGCATTTACAGTTTGATCGCAAGATACCATATTGCATCAAACCGAGGTCAGGTTGTGACAGGACACTAGCCCGTTCTGCCATGCCGGCAGGGGGCCGCTCTGCCTCGAAACAGGGCGGCCCCTTTTTATTTCTGGGTATCATCGTCGTGGATATTTTCATTCCAGCAGTCATCGCTTTGGCCGGCTACGTATGGCTCGTGTTGAGAGCGAACCGAACCTTCCACGCCATTCGCAAAGAGAGGTTCGAGCACACAAATGCCGCTGGCGTTCTGCAATTCGACACCTACGAAGAGTTGCGCAAATTCGAGGGCCGCGAAGCCAGCAATCAATTCTGGATCAACGTCGCCGCCGTTCCTGGCGGCGTCATTCCGCTCGCCGCTATTTTCGCTATCATCGCGTCGATAGCTGAGATGTCCTCCTGAAGAACCCTTCCGCGTGGGTAGATCAACGGTGACACCTTCGGTGTCCTGCTTGCTGGATGAGGGAAAGAGGAGCGCTGCCCTCTCTCCCTCGCAAGCGAAAAAACGGTATCCCCGTCCTTCCTTCGCGCTTTGCGCTCCGTGCAGGATCGCCGCTTGCGCGCCGACCCTCCGTCTTCGCCTTCGGGCGGGCGAACCCCCTCCGTTTTATTCCCTTGCCACCCTCTCTCCCGCTGCTCCGCGCGAACTCGGGAGCAGGAGCGGGGCTCCTGCCCACGAGGGGCACGAGAAGACCGCTTCGCGGAAATGGAAGGGCTAGACATGACCAAAACAGTAACCGTTTACCTGTTGGACCCGGAGGCCGGGACCATTCAAACCGTCGAGATCGACGCGCGCAGCGCCTTTGCTCAAACCTACACCTTGATTGGATGCGAGCTGGTTCAGGTGGTGCCGTTCGATAGCCACCATGTGCTCGTCATCGATGAGGACGGGTTACAGGATGGACTAACATCCTTCACCATCGCAGATGGATACCCGCAGCCATTGGCCGGGAAAATTGTCCTTGTCGGTGCACAAAACGGCGAACACTTCACGCCTCTCCAAATGACCATCGAAGACGCCGCCAAACTGTTCACCGTGTGCAAACCGGTGCTTGATCCGGTTTTTGCGTCAATCGATGAGACGACCATGAAGGGGGTTATCCTTGCCGGTTTTCTGACCGGTCTGCAAACGCGGATCACTCGCACCATGCCCACCGTCATGGCGGGGGTGAAGAAATGAGCATCACCGTTGCATTCTTCGAGCGGGAAGCCGCCGACCGCGTTTTAGGAATCGTAGCAGACACCTTCGCCGCCAAGATCGCGGTGAAGGACATCGAGCATAATTTCAGCTGGCTCACCCACTCGCCCGAACGTCGCGCAGACCGCGAACTTGAGGCACTGGCCCAGCGGCTGAACGATTTTGCCAACTATGCCATGGACCTTTGGACGGAGGCCGCGACCCCTATCCCCGGTCCCGAAATCGAGGCTTTCACGCGACGGCACATTGACGTCACTCGCAAATATTGGGCAGCGGAAAGCCGTTGCGCCAACTGGATGATAACCGGCCCTGCCCGCTTTCCTGTTGCTCGCAACGAAAAGCGCATGCGGGTTTCCGACGCCCGCCGTGCTGATATCGCCGCCCATGCGGAAAATGCCCGCAAAGCAATCAGGCGCAAGGCATACCCGCACGGAGCGGACGGCGAGCCGATCCGCTCCGGCGACCCCGAAGCGTTGCAGCGCATCGCATCGCGCATCGAGGACCTGGCCTTGTCCATCGACAGGATGAAACGCGCCAACGCCATTATTCGCCGGATGGAAAAGGACCATGCCAGCGAAGCCGACATATTGGCTCGCGTGGTGTCGGAAACCGGCTTGGCAGAAGAGCAGGCGGCACGGGGCATCACGATTGCGCCGTGGCAGAGCAGGCGCGGCTTTTGCACCACCAACACCCGCGCCGAGCTTCGCCGCATGCAGCAGCGCCTAGCGCGCCTCGCGGCGATGAAGAAGCGCGGCGACAGGTCGGAGGAAGTCGAGACGGAAGCGGGAGCCGTGGAGGTGAAGGAAAACACCGAAATAGCCCGCATCCAGATGATTTTTCCCGGCAAACCCGACGAGGAAGCCCGCCGCATCCTCAAATCCCATGGCTTCCGTTGGTCGCCCTCGCAAGGCGCGTGGCAGCGTCACCTTAACGAGGCGGGACGCTATGCCGTCAAAACCGTCTTGAGCAAGATCAGCGGCGCTAGCGCCGCTTGATCCTCCCAACACATTGAGGATTCGTGAGATGACCGAGCAGATTTTTACCGTCATGGAATTTTGCGGCAAGGGCGACCCGATGTTCGGCGGCAATGCCGCCGATTGGGGACTCTATACGACCGAGGACAAGGGGCACGCGTTCATGTGTGCCGCCGACGCGCAGCGCCGCGATCTGGTCAAAGCCTATTTCCCGACCGAGAAGGAGGGAAAGGCAGCTGGTGAAGGCGCGAGCCATAGAAACGGACTGATTTCCGTTCTGCCGGTGCCACATGACGCGCGCATTCCCGTAGCGCAGCTTCGCTGGATCGTCGGGAACATGCACGTTGGCACGAGCGACGAGGACTTGACCGCCGATATCGTCGCCCGTTCGGAAAGCTGGCCGCTAGGCCAGTACGCGGATTACGTGGCTCAGGCCTGCGCCTACGCGCTTGCCAGTCACCGAGCTAATCAGAGGCTTTATGCCCACTTCCGGTTCTAGGAAACAACCATGACGCACTCTGTTTGCAAACGCTGTGGTGGCGGCTTCTGGGAAAGCGAGAAAGGCGCACGGGAGGAAGACCTTTGCGACGAATGCGAGGGAAAGGTCGCGCCCAAGAGGGCGGCCCGCCGCAGCGTGGAGGTGTTTGATATTCCGTCCGGCCTTGGCGGGAGCCATACCGTCGAGATTGTCAGCGAATTGCAAGGCGGTATGGTGCGGCTGCGCGTCTGGTACGGGCGCGCAACCGCGACAGGCTGGGAACCGTGGAAGGATTGGGACGGCTACCGTTTCGACGCTGACCGCGCCGAGTTGAAAAACAAGCGGACAATGCCGCTTTTCAAATAGCCCCCTGGCCGCGCCGATCGCGCGGCCCGTCCATCAGGAGGACCGACAATGAGCCGATATCCCATCACCGTAAAATCAGCGCTTCAGACCGATGAAAACGCCGTAATCGGTTTCGACCAGCCGTTGCGCACGTACTTTCTGCAGGCGTTCCCCGACGAGGCGACGGACGCTTGCGCGCTATGGCTTGGAGGCTTTCTTGAAGAGTATCCGAGCCTTGAATCAATTATCAATGCGGCTCGCGCCGAGGGATATGACGTTCACGGGCTGACCCATGATGTCATCATAGCCTTGACCAAGGAAGGCGGGACGCCGACGCCGCCCAGCATTGCGGAGCGGCTTGGCATCGTTCGATAAGCAACCAATCGAAGCTTGTGTTTTGGGGCCGGTTTTACCAGACTGGCCCCGCTTGCGTTTTCGGAGGTCGGACCCAAGCCGCATCGAGCGGCCCAGGTCCGAACGAGGGGAGCCCTTGCCCCTCCCCTCGGGCTCCCCTCCCACCCAAAGGAGAAATCAGATGAGCAGGTTTGAGCCGTTGACGGTCGAAATAGGACGACGCCTTGAGATTGTCCGACAAGATGCCGGAAGTTCACCAGACAAATTCGCGTCCAGCCTGAACGTGAGCCAAGAGCTCTATCAGGCATATGCGGACGGAGAGGCTGAAATGCCGATGGCGGTCATGAGAGCGCTCTACGATGTACACGGGGTCAATCCCGCTTGGTTGCTGGCAGGCGAACAGGACCGATACATGCCCAAAGGACCTGTTGCGGCGCAGTAACCCGTTGGCTGCATCACCGATCAGAAATATTGGAAGGAGGCTGCAAACTGTTGGCCCCCTCCCTTCCTTAGGTTTGGGCAGCGTAGAAAATGGCGAAATTGATCGCCAGCAGGACGAACAGCGTGCCGATGAAAGCCAGAAAAAAGACGCCGATTTTTTTGAGTAGGCTTTGCGGCTGCTTCTTGCGGCTAAACGCAACGACGCCTGCCGCGCCTGCCGAAATGCCGATGATGGCCGGGAGTGACATCATGTCTTGGACCTTTCGAATGGTCGCACGAGCCCGCTTGTGCGGGAATCCGTGCTTGATTACGATGTAGTTCAAGACGTTCTTAAAGTTGCGCTTCCTAAATGCCGCAAGGTTAGGTCACGCATGCAGCGACGTTTTCCACCGAAAGACCGAGAAATGATTGCGAGCATATGCAATTCGGGATATTATAATATCCTCGAAGGGATATGTATCATGCCGCTCTACATCAAAGATCCGGAAGTCGATACGCTCACCGAAGAGCTGATCCGCTTGACCAAAACATCCAAGGTTGATGCCGTGAAGACGGCGCTTAGGCGCGAGATCGCCAGCCGCAAGGGCAGCTTGCCCATGCGCGAGCGCCTGGCTAAGTCTCTCGCGATGGCGAGGGACGCCGGTCCCTTTGCGCCGGGGGATCACAAACGAGAAACTGACGAAATGTGGGGCGAAGACTGATGCTATTCGTTGACGCTTCCGTGGCCGTCGCAATCCTAGCCGGCGAAGACGACGCCGGCGAGCTGATGCACAGGCTTGAACAGCATGACGGCCCCTTTTACGTGTCGGCCGTGGTTCGCATGGAAGCCTCGCTTTCGCTGACGCGGCGCATGGCCGAAGCGACAGGCCGCGACCGGCCTGCGACCCCTGACATGCTCGCTACGGCGCGAAGGATGGTCGATCAGTTCTTCGCGGACCTTGAAGCCAAGGAAGCCATGATCTCGGGAGACGTGGGGACCAAGGCGCTGGACGCTGCACAGCAGTTCGGAAAGATCGTCAATCACCCGGCAAAACTGAATATGGGCGATTGCTTCACCTATGCCTGCGCCAGAGCCTACCGCACGAAGATCGCTTACAAGGGCAACGACTTTGCCGAAACCGATCTCGGTTGGTGACCGTCAATAGGAACGCGCGAGGTAGTCATGTCTGAAGATGTATCGCATATTCTCCATGCCGATGGGTCGAAGGCGAACGACGCTGGAAATATGACGATGCCGGCTTTGATATCTTCGACACATATGAAGCTGCGAAGGAGGACGCCCTACAGCTACGAGAAGACATCGCGCGTCAGGGCGAAACTGAGTGGACACCTGTCCAGATCGAGAAGCTTGTCCTCGCCCCCATGAACAGGGAAAATTTGCTGCTTCTTTTCAATTCCGGCTTTGAGGCCGCTGTCATCGACCACGAAGTGTTGGACGTGATCGATTAAGGTCAGCCGCGACGAGCGGGATGTTCACATCCGGCGTGGAGCGCCGAGGAGCAAATCCATTTCCTGGGGCGTCAGAACAGCGCCGGTTTTGAGAATGTAAGCTGCGACATAGGTCAGCTTGTCATTCACCTCGCTCTCACCCTGCGGCCGGTATTGAAGGATTGCCTGTCGGGCTTCTGCTTCTTTTCTCATCAGAGCGTCGTCAAATTGAGCGCCGTCTGCCATCGCATGGAGCGTGGCAATGTGCTGATCAATCAACTCCTCAAGCCATGTCTCAGTGGTCTCCTTGCACACGAGCGCTTTGTGCGTGCGATGACGGGATGAGCGTGGATCGGATGACGACAAATCTATCATGGCTGAACAACTCACTGATCTATGAGCGTCCTAGCGTAGACCACTGCTTGCGGATGAAGGCACGATACACTACGAAGTTCCACGAAACGAAACGAAATCAGCGCCGGTAAGCCTTTGGAGAAGAACGGAAAGTTTTTCATCGCGCCCCCTAAGGATGGGCGGGATTTTAAGGAACTGTTCAAGGACCTTGCCGCTGCGGGGGCTGGACGTCCGCTGGACAGCGACGGCTTTCCATCGGGTCCATGGACGCCGGAGCTTCTGGCCGAAGCGATTTCGCAGATAGATTCCAATCATGTTGGCGTCGATTTGCGAACGGTACAGCTCTGGTTTCAGGAGAACGACAAGGGTGTGAGCGCGGCCAACATTCGCTGGCTTGCGAGGGTTTTCGGATGCGATGACCCGTTAGCGACGAGTGAATGGCAAATGGAGCTCATCGCGGCTCAGTCCCGGTTGGCCGCAAAGAGGCGAGGTTCGAGAAAGCCGGGAAACCGCCCCAATCCGATTCCGGATCTTCCGCTTGCCGAGACCGAGTCCGTTGAGATCGTCTATGCGGCGCAAGCCTATGCGCAGACCCAAAAGCCGCGCTTCAGTCTTGGCCGAACGTCGGAGGCGGTCTTCACACGCGGCTCGCCCCTGAATCTGCCCGCTTCGGTCTTCGCAGGCGCGTCGGGCCTCGGATTTCTGGCCTATATCATGGGCATTCACAGCGCGATCTACACCCGAGCCGATGGCATTGTTAAGCAGGTCGGGTTCCTTTGGGCACCCAACTGGACCTTTTTGTTTATGGTCCTCCTGCCCGTGTTTTTCGTGCTGGTGACGGAGCTTCTGGTTTACTGGAAAAACAATGGCCGGATGGTGCTGGCGGGCCATGGCGACAGACTCCAGAGCGGCCGCGATTGGGAACATCACCTGAAGGCCTATTCCTACTCCTATTGGGCCGTTTTCGTCATCTGCATTCCCTTCGCGGGTATCTTCCAGTGGATTGCGGTGGATCTGATGCCGCTGCTGAAAGGAAAAGGCGACTATGCGATAAGTTGGGGAACGTTGGCGCTCATTCGGCCGGAGGTGATCTCGGTGCCAATGTCGATCGTCTTCACAGGCCTTGCCTATCTCTACATGTGCCTGTGCTTCTATCTGCTGTTTGCGGGCCTTATTCTCCTCCATGCGATCCTCCATGACCTCTGGACGATTGAGGGTGTCACACAGTTGCATCCGGATGAGTTTCAGCGGGAAGCCGGGGCGATAGCCCTGGGAGTGATGCGGGGGATATTCCGGTGCACCACGGTTGGTATTTTGGTCGCCATCTGCATGAAGCTTCAAAGCGCCTACCTCGCCTCGAACGGCAAGGACATCGTGACGTGGCTCTTGAACGATAGCTCGGTTGTCATTGACGGCTATGCCAATGGCCGCAATGGCTTCCACTACAGAATGCCAACGCATTTCAGCAGTCTATTGGTGGCGATTTCGTCCTGTGTAGGCTTCGTGATCGGGTCCGTTCGGTTTGCAAGACGCTTCCACATGCCGCTATGGCGTATGTCGGTGGTCGTCGCGTTGCTCTTTGCAACCTACATGCTGATCGATGCCTTTGACGGTTTCTCGATCCTCCTTGGTATCGCAACCCTGCTCGCGACATACGCCCTTTTCGATCCGGAGTTCGGGCGGTGGCGCGCAGACGAGATAGAAAGCGATCAACGTGTTTCATAGCTGGCTTGATGGTTGGGACGAGCGGCGCGCGCAGCGTGGTGACGAGGCCAAGAAGACAACGCCTTTCGTGATCGACGCCGATCGCGCCTTTCCCGGTGCGCAGAGTACCGCGTCTCTGGAAGAATTTTGTCTGCTTGCCGGCAAAGCCGCTTCCGATCCGGGTTTCTTCGAGCGACCGAGCGGGAGCGTTGAAGGATTTGAAAGAAAGGACGGATGGCTCAAGTTCCCGTCCGATATCGCGACGGACGTTGACGAGAACAATACCGTCTGGGCCAAAATCACGGAAAGCGCGTCATGCAAAAAGGCACTGGTGATTTTCCACCACTGGAATGCCGACGCCCGGAATGCCCAGATTGCGACATTGTTTTCGAGGCGCGGCATCACCGTGATCGAGATCGCGATGCCCTATCATTTCGAACGCAGCCGTCCCGGCTCGCTGTATGCCGACTACATCCTCAGTGCCAATCTCGGGCGAACGCTCCAGTCCATGAGGCAAGCGGTTTGCGATGGCCGGAAAGTCATTGGCTGGCTGAAAAGCGAAGGCTATCGCGAGATTTCGGTTCTCGGCATGAGCCTGGGCTCTTGGGTCGCAGGATTGATCACGGCGCACGAGCCCGCCGTGTCGAAAGCCTCGCTGTTTCTGACAGCCGGTAGCCTCGCTGACATGGTTTGGACAGGGCGCGCAACACGATCCATACACGACAGCCTTGCGCCCCATATCGAGCTGGACGACCTCAGACGTGCGTGGGGACCGCTCAACCTCGAGAACTACGCGCAAAATTTGGCGCGACCCGATTTAAGGCTTCACATTGTCCTTGCGAAACGAGACACGGTCGTTTTGCCCGGTCTATCGTCCCGATTTATGCAGAAGCTCAAGAATGTCGGCGCTTCGCCTCACATCCTCGAACTGAACTGCGGGCATTATTCGCTTGGTATTCCGCCTTACATCCTGCGAGCTGGCACGAGCTTGAACAGCTTCCTGTCGCGCTGATCAGTTCCACCGTCATGCCTCAAGCGCGCGCTCGCTGACCGCGTTGAGCGGCCATCAAGTGCAATGAGGGGAGCCCCCTTCGGCGCCTCCCCTCAAACTCCCCTTCCCCCGCACGATGGACGCCCCGCAAGCGGGTCGGCTCATTGAGGCTTGTTGGCGTTTCCGGCCGGAGACGTCCTGATGTGTGCCCGCACCGCTGCAGCATGACGGCGATGGAAATCCGCCCTTGCGGTCGGATCGCGATTTGCCGGTTGAAGGCAAAGGCGACGGCCGGGGCTACGAAGGCCGCGTTTACCGGTCTCTCCTTGGTGGCTGTCCGTAATCTAATGCTGCGCACGATACGGCAGGCCCCGCCTTTGCGTGCAACCCCAAGGGGTTCTCCTCTCCGCTTCGCTCCGTTCCGATCGCTGCGCGATGCACTCGGCGGTTCCAGCCGTATTCGAGCTTCGCGATTACGCACAACCACCAAGGAGGATCACCTCATGAAAACGCTCGTAACCTTCTGCCAGAAAACCGGCCGTCGCCTTCGCCAGTTCATCAACCGGCAAATCGCGAAGTTGGCCCATAAGGGCCACCTTAAGTTCTCCATCGCCATCATGCTTCCGCTCCTCGCCAAGGTCGAGTTCACCTATCAGGTCGAGCTCGATGGCAAGGCCCGAAACGCCAACAAGCCTCAATAAGGCAAAGCCGCGCCCTTCGGGGCGCGGTTTTCCATCGCGCTCCCGATGAGCGTCGCCGGTCCGGTCGCAAGCGCGGCCGCCTCGATACCCGGAAAGCGGTGTGTCCAGTCATGGCATCTCCGCGCAATAATGCGCAACCGATCAGGTTCGCGGTGGACCGCGATCCTGTATCCGTCCCACTTGATATCCCATGACCATTCCGGCCCGATTGGCGGGCGCGCGACGAGACTGGCAAGCATGGTTCGATCCGCACGGGCATGGGATCGAACAGCAACTGCGGCTGGCTAGGGTCGCGGCGTCGCACGCGCCCGCTTTGCAGCGGCGCATTCTCTTCAGTACGGCGGCTGCGTTGAAGGGCGCGGGCGTCTGGTCATCCCCGTATTGCATCATGGGACCCTTAATATCCCGTACAATATGCTCTAGAACACTAAGCAAAAGACCAAACGGATGAACGATGACTTCAAGACAGCAACTATTGGCGAAGGTGCATGACATCGCTGATCCCTGCGAAGAGCTACGGCAGGGGTTTCGTGCGTTGGCAACGGACCCTTCAACACCGCCAGATGTACAGCAAGCCTCTCTCGATCTGGCCGAGGCTATCGAGAAGGTTTTTCAGATCGCGCACTACATCATGAAAAGTGAAACGTCAGCTTCAGGCCGTTGAGAGCCAGGCGGTGCGTTTTTGCCGGAGGAAGTCGATCCCGGCTTCCGCTTCGCGGCGCAAGCTAAGCCTCCTGCGGCTTCCTTTTTGCCGGCAAAAGCGCGTCGAGAATTCCCGCTTTCCCGGCCTGAAGAACGACCGTCGCTATGCTGAAAGCTCCGATACTCTTCATTGTTCGTTTGGCTCGTCGCGACGAGCAAGCGCCGATCGACACGCCGAGCGGCACTCGACACGGTGCACTTTCTCATTGCCCTAATTTACGTTGAACTAGATCTGCCCGTGAAGCGGAGCGCCCAACACTCGGAGCGCAGCGGGCAGATCGATCCGGGGAACCGGCTTGCCGGTTCACTTCTGGAATGAGCGTCCGAGAAGCGGACGCACGATTTTTTTATACATACCGCTCTTACGACAGGTCGCGGATCGCGCCAATGGGCAAGCGCGCAAGCGCTGTCCCTCGTCTGGAAAAACGGCTTTCACCGCCGAGCCGGCGAACCTTCCGTTTTTCCCTCCTCCGGACCCATGACCCGCTCCACCCCCTGACGGGAGCGGGCTGCGCCCTCCCCCTTCGTTCCGCCGGATGTGGGGGCACATCCTACGGAACGTAGGCAAGGCTTCGCCCACTAGCGGGGCTTGCTCCCAAGGGAACCGGAAAACTTTGGAGATTGACCTATGACCAAGATCGTCAGCATTCCGCTTAGCAAGCTTGATACAGACCCGAAAAACGTCCGCAAAACCTACAAGGCCGAGGGCGTCGAAAGCCTCGCAGCTTCCATTCTCGCCAATGGCGTGGTTCAGAACATCGTCGTGCGAAAGGCTCCCAAGGGCCGCTATTTTGTTACGGCGGGAGGGCGTCGGCGTGCTGCCCTGTTGCTGCTTATCGAGCGCGGCCAGATTTCAGCCGATTATGCCGTGAACGCAATCGTAAAGACCGCCGACGAGGCGACAGAGCTTAGCCTGACCGAGAACGTGCAGCGGGAGGAAATGCACCCTGCCGACCAGTATGTCGCGTTTCAGGCCATGGTCAACGAAGGTAAGGCAATCGCGGATATTGCTGCACGGTTCGGTGTGACTGAAATCATCGTTCGCCGCCGTTTGGCCTTAGCGAAGGTCTCGCCGGTCTTGCTGGACCTGTTTCGCAACGACGAAATGACGTTTGAGCAGCTGACCGCCTTCACGGTCTGCGATGATCATGAGCGTCAGGAACAGGTCTGGGAGTCTCTCGATCGATGGAGCCGCGATGTGTCGCGGATCAAGTCGGCACTGATGACAGACGAAATTGCCGGAACCGACAAGCGTATCACGTTCCTCGGCGGCCTCGATGTCTATGAACAGGCAGGAGGCGCGGTGCGCCGCGACCTGTTCGACGCGCAGGGCGGCGGGTTCGCGCTCGACGTAATTCTGGTTGAAAAGCTGGTCAGCGAGAAGCTGGCAGCGGTGGCCGAGCCGTTTTTGTCGCAAGGCTGGAAATTTGTCGAAACATACATGCAGCGGCCCGACTGGATTTTCGGCGTCCCTCGCGTCTATCCGAAACAGATCGAGCTTTCCCCTGATGAACAATCGGAACGTTTGCGCCTGTGCGCCGAGCACGATGAACTCGTAGAGCTCATGGACCGTGACGAGGGCGAGGAAAGCCATTCCGAGCGCATCAATGCCATCAGCGCACGACTGGATGAACTGGACTCGATGCAGGAAGTCTTTTCCGACGAGGACAAGGCAAAAAGCGGGGTGGTCGTTTCCTTGGATTACTACGGGAGGCCAGATATTGCCGTTGGCATCCGCAAACCGGGTGATGACGAACAGAGCGAGCAAGTGGAAACGGAGGATGACGACAACGGGTCCGAGGCTTCCGAAAAGGTTGAGGAAATCGGCCCGCCGAAGATCGTCCATTCTGCTGTGCTGGTCGAAGACCTGACAGCGCAGAAGACCGCAGCGCTGCGTGTCGAACTTGCCAACAATCCCGATGTTGCTCTGGTCAGCGTCGTTCACGCCATGCTGCTCGATCTTGTTTATCCCGGCACCTATGGCCGTTCGCGAGGGATGACCGCGTTGCAGATCGCCGTGACGCATGAGCGTCTGCAAGGTTCGATGAAAAGACCGGATGCAAGTCGGGCGACCGAGGAATGGGACCGGATTGCCGAGAACTTCGGCTATCATCTCCCCGGCGAGCCGGAAGACCTATGGGAGCATCTCCTCGATAAGCCGCAGTCGGAGCTTCTGGGACTGCTGGCGTATGCCGCAGCGCACACCCTTAACGCTGTCGAGACGAAACATAGCTTCCGCAAGGACGCATGCGCCCACGCCGACCAGATCGGGCGCACCCTAAAGGTAGAAATGACCGACTGGTTCGAGACGACAGCCGAAAGCTATTTTTCGAGCCTGAACCGCGCAGGCATTCAGGCGGCGGTGGCAGAAGTGAAAGGGGCTGATTTCGCATCGCGTGTCGCAAGTATGAAGAAGGCCGAGGCGGCGGCCTTTGCCGAAACCGCAATCAAAGGGTCCAACTGGCTTCCGTCGCCGGTGCGGATCGCGCCTGATCAGAAGGCCGAGAACGAACAGACTGAACCCCGTTCAGAAGATGAGCAACCTTTCCCGATAGCAGCGGAATAGCCGCGCTGCTGTCAGCCGGTCACGTCCTCCAGCATGACCGGCTCCCCTTCCGACGCGAGGCAAGTCATGTTCGATCAAGTTCCCGACCCCACCAAAGCCGCCGAATGCTGCTGCCAACTTATTCAGGCGTATCTGTCCGATCCCGAGCATGTAGATTGGAGCGATGTTCAAACGGCCGTTAACACGGCGCTGGAAGCTTTCAATCTTCCGCCCACGTTCTTCGAGGAACAGGCTCAACCCGCCTGATTCCCGGTTGTCACCCGCGCCGCCCGTCTTTGGTCCGATACCAGAGGCGGGCGTTCTGTCATTTGCAAACTTAGTGCAATACGGGATGAAAAGCCGGTTCATGGGTTCGGATCGTCGCGAAACGCGCCCCTCCGTTGAGAGGAGGCCCAGGCCCCCTCCTCTCAAACTCTCCGTCCCACCCGAGGTCAAAAAGCCCTCTAAAGGTGCTGTTCCGATGTTTGAGCCATTTCGGTAACGTAGCCAAACGCTCTTGCGCACGCCAATACGAACATAAACCCATAATATTCAGGGGTTCTAGGCGGAGAAGCCACGTTGAAGTGCGAATTACGATTGCGAGAAAGCTCAATCGTTGCGCCAAGTTGGGTAATCAAGCTATGTATTGTCTCCGGCCGGAATCAGCTGATGCTGCGGCTCGTACCCTTTTAACCCAAGTCTGGAGAACACGCAGGCCCAGAAAAGAGAAAACTGAACCGCCCCGGCTTTGCCGGAGACCGTTTGGTTTAAGTTATGCGGCCATGGCTGGCGCGTCCAGTATGGCGTAGTATCGTTCTTCGGCCTCGGCTGGCGGGATATTCCCGATGGGCTCCAGAAGGCGACGGTGGTTGAACCAGTCGACCCATTCGAGCGTGGCGAACTCCACAGCTTCGAAGTTGCGCCATGGTCCTCGCCGATGGATGACCTCGGCCTTGTAAAGACCGTTGATCGTTTCGGCGAGAGCATTGTCGTAACTATCGCCAACGCTTCCGACAGACGGGTCGATGCCCGCCTCGGCCAGTCGTTCGGAATAGCGAATGGACACGTATTGCGAGCCGCGGTCGGAATGATGAACCAGCCCGCCACGTTTGACGGGCCGCCGATCATGGAGTGCCTGGTCGAGAGCATCGAGGACGAATCCCGCGTGCGCTGTTCGACTGGCCCGCCAGCCAACGATACGGCGGGCGAAGGCATCGATTACAAAGGCCACGTAGACGAAGCCCTGCCAGGTCGCGACATAGGTGAAATCGGAAAGCCAGAGCATGTTCGGCGCGGGAGCCTTGAAGTGGCGGTTGACGCGGTCGAGCGGACACGGGGCAGACTTGTCCGATACGGTGGTTTTGATGGGCTTGCCACGAATGATGCCTTGAAGACCCATCATTCTCATGAGCCTTGCGACGGTGCAGCGAGCAATATCGAAGCCTTCTCGCTGCAACTGTCGCCACACTTTCCGCACGCCATAGACCTGGAAGTTCTCGTTGAACACCCGGCGTATCTCGACTTTCATGGCAATATCATTCCGTTCGCGGGCCGATAGGCGACCCACGTCCGTGCGCTTGGCGACGACCTCATAATAGGTGGACGGGGCAATCGGCAGCAGCCTGCAGATCGGCTCGACCCCGAGCACCGAGCGGTGTTCGTCAATGAAGGAAATCATCGCTTCAGTGGGCGGTCGAGCTCCGCCTGGGCAAAATACGCCGAGGCTTTGCGTAAAATCTCATTCGCCTGACGAAGCTCGCGGTTCTCCCGCTCCAGAGCCTTCATCTTCTCCGCCACGTCACTCGGCAAACCTGCACGCTTGCCGCTGTCGACCTCGGCCTTCTTCACCCATTCATGGAGGGTATGCGCCGAGCAACCGATCTTGGCCGCTATCGATGATACCGCCGCCCAGCGGGAGGGATGTTCGGCTTCATGCTCCGTCACCATCCGAACGGCGCGGGCACGAACTTCAGGAGAGAATTTATTCGTCGTCTTGCTTGTCATAGACCCTACTTCTCACGAGTTGGGGTCTCCGGCAAAGCCGGGGCGGTTCAAACCGCTCCCGAGAAAACCCGGAAGCGGTCTGCAAAAAACCAAATAATTAAGCAGATTTGTTTTCGCAGACCCCCCTTCCCCTGTCAATAAGAAAAACGCCTTCTCGGTGAACGGCGAAGCCTTGTCTGGTCCCTTGAACAGGAGACAGGACAAATGAGGGAAACCCTCACGAACAAGCGGCTAACTGGCCGCAGAATGACAAAGGAGAGAGCCGAGTTCCGGCGACTGGCACAGTCAACGGAAGTCGGAACGGTGACGCGCGGCCAGTTGGCGGTGTTGTCACAGAGCCTTCCATGCACTGGCCTAATTACCAGTACCGAAAGCCATCTGCTGACAGTGATCGTCAACACCGCCCGGGCCGACGCCTTCGACACGGGCGGGCGACCCATTGTATTCAAATCCAACAATCAACTGGGGTTCGAGATTAACCGCTCACCTGGTCGTGTCAGCCGTATCCTGTCGAGATTGTTCGACGCCGGGCTCGTTACCATGCAGGACAGCGCGAATTTCAAGCGCTATCCGATCAGGGACGGCGAAGGCGAACTTTCGGACGCTTGTGGCATCGATTTGCGTGTGCTGATTGCCCGCTACCGTGAGCTCGATGCCCTTGTGCGGCAGAAGCGTGAGGAGAAACGCGCCAATGACGCCGCAGCGCGCCGCTTCAGGGCCGCACTCAGGAGCGCCCGCTTTGCGCTGATGAATGCCGCCGATATGACGGAAACCGCCCTCGCGAGCCTTGCATCTCGTATCGATCGTATCGCTGCCTTCGTTGGTATCGCCAGCAGAGCGCCCGCGTTTGTTTCGAGACGGGCAGCGCGCCTGTTGGAGTGGCTTGTTGGACGCTCCGTTCAGGCATCAAGGCGTCCTGAGACCGTGTCTGATCATGATAATATGACATGCACGAATGTCGAAAACGACATGCACAAACAGATTACAAACCCCCATCCCTTTGACTGGAGTAAAGAGGAACGGCGTCCGGCTAAAGCCGGACAACACAATTCACTTAAGGCTGGCTACGCCAGCAAGAGGGCTTTTGAGGAAAGCCTGACGAGAGGATCCGACCCAGACAATAGGCAATCTCGCCCGCAGCAAGGGATTGTTGCTCTTGATGATGTGTGGAGAGCGGCGCCATCGTTGAAAGACTATTTCACCACCGCGCCACGCAGCTGGTCTGATCTCGCCCGCATCGCCCCGCAGATTTGCCGCTTGGCGGGTGTCTCAGAGGACGCGCGGCTTCGCGCCGTCGATCAGATGGGCCAGCAGGCCGCCGCGATCGCCATCGCGGTCACATTCGAGAAATATTCCCGCCAAGAAGTCAGCTCGCCCGGAGGGTATTTGCGCGCCATGACGGACCGGGCGGCATCCGGTGAGCTTCATCTTTCGCGTTCCGTCTTCGGGCTTGCCGCCCGCAACTCCATGGAGGCTCTAAATTGAGAAAAAAACCCGTTTTTTCGGCTCTCTTGTTCGCTCTTGTGTTTTCACAACCAGCCAGCGCGGCGGACTATTCCGGGCAAGCCCGCGTGATCGATGGCGACACCTTCAGCATTCGACAGCAGCGGATCAGGATTGCGGCGATTGACGCCTGCGAGCGCTCGCAAAAGGGCTGGAAGAATGGAGCCGAATGGGCGTGTGGTGTCGAGGCTCGCAGCTATCTTTCTCGCCTTATCGACGGAAAGCATGTGACATGCACTATCATAGACGAAGACCAATACCGTCGCCTAGTCGGACAGTGCTACATCCAGCAAACCGATATCGGCCTTGAAATGGTGAAAGCCGGCCAGGCGCGACTTCTGTTGCAGTATCTACCGCGAGGGAACTCAATGCCTCTTGACGCTTACCACCAGGCCGAAGACAGCGCCCGGGGCAGACGTTTGGGCCAGTGGGCGGCCGAGATCGACGCGCCGAGCAATTATCGCCGTTCCAATTCTCATCAGTAACCCAGTGACAATTGGATCTGGAACCGTCGAAATCCTCCTTTGGTAGCGCCAAATTGGCTATCTCGTAGAGCAAAAAGCCGTTTGTTTACTGTTGTATGCTTACGAAAAGTGAATAATATTGGCGCAGGAATATGCGGTTATTGTTGTTGGTCGTACAGGTGATGTTTGGTAGACGCTTTCAGTAGACACCCCTCCAAGGCCGTTGCTCTTGATGCCCGTTCGCACAGCGACGCGGTTTGCGCAAAGCTGGCTGTCCTCCAAATTTCCCCGCCTTCGGCTTCCTCGCGAAGCAAATTTGGCAGCCTTCCAGCCTCCTCCGCTGCGCTTCGGCCTCCGGTGCGCACCGCTTTCCGCTGTGCCTTGTGAACGCTCATCGCAACCACCAAAGAGGAGTGACCACCATGAAAAGCATCACCAACTACATCCAGTTCAACGGCGACAACATCGAAACCGCAGACGGTACCGGCCTCATCTCCACCATCGAGCGAGACCTCCCCATCAAGGTAACGCCTTTCTCTTCCACCAACGAAAGAGCCCCGACGCACCGCGTCTACGCAACGTCTCCCGCAGGTCATAACCTCGACGTGGGCGGCATCTGGAAAAAAGAGAACGGCGAAGGCAAGCCCTACTACACGATCTCGATCAAGCGCATGGGCTTTAACGCCAATCTGGGCCGGTTCCCCGGCCAGGACGATCCGACCCTTCAGGCAATCATCGAGTGGGAACCCCGCGATTGATTGCGCAGAGAAGCCCGGTTCATGACCGGGCATCTCACCCCGAAAAGGCTGAAAATCCGCCAAATAGCTGGATTTTTGGCCCTTTTCGTGTTAGGTTCAACAGTAATTGGAGATTTGTCGATGAACATTCATTCCACCCGTCCCGACCGCTCCCCGGAAGCCGTAGCGGCTCGAAAGAAGAGCACCGATCAGGCTCGCGCCATGAACATTCGCCAAGGCTATCAGGGCGACGACGCCCTGCTCGAAGCGGCAACCGCTGCTTACGTTGCCGGCGATCTCACCCGCGAAGAGTATCGCGCCCGCATCTTGCCGCAGCCCAAGGGCTGATCATTTCATTCAAGTCTCAAGAGGCTCAAGGCCGTCTGCTCGCGCAGACGGCTTTTTGTTGGTTTACGCATGGCTGAAGAACACCCCAAGGGTTCCTACACTTATCCCAACACGTCAGACGATCCGGATCGCCAGAACGTCCTTCGTAACAAGTTCGGTATCGAATCCAAATCGGAGCTTCGCACGGTCGAGTACCGCGCAACGCAGGACCGAATTTCGGAAATCCTTGAGGGTGATGGTCCCAAGGGGAACTTTGATGCCGCTCATCTCAAGGCGATCCACGGCCACATATTTCAGGATGTGTACGAATGGGCGGGTCATACCCGAAACGAAAGCCCGGTGGTTGACGGAGCTCGTGTCGAGCCGATTGGTGGCCTCTCAAAAGGCGGAACGTCTTTCCTGCATGGCGCGCGTATAGACTTGGGCCTGAATGAGGCTCTGAAGCCGATCAGCGATCCGCAGGCGCTACGAGCCGCCAGCAGGGAAGAATTCGTTGAGCGGGCCGCAAAAGCGCTGTCAGAGCTGAACTACGTGCATCCATTTCGCGAAGGCAACGGAAGAACCCAGGAAACCTTCATCACGGAGCTCGGCCGGCATTACGGGCATGACATCGATATGAGCGTGATCAGCAAGACCCGTATGATTGAAGCGTCCATTGCCACGACAAATGACCCTGCCAGCCCTGCCCTGAAGCACGTCATCGAGGATGCGATAGACCCCAACCGCCGCGAGGCGCTGCGTGGTGCCTTTGCGGATCTGGAGCAGGTCGGCGAGAAGCCATTCGAGCATTATGTTCGGACTGCCCGCCCGGGCGAAGAGATCGAGGGCCAGGTGTTCGGTCATGACAATCGCGTTGCAACCCTTGTGACCGAGAACGGCATTATCGCTGTCGATCGCGCCGACCTTCCGGAGCGGATCCCGGCCGACGACGAAGAGGTGAAGTTCACCGCCCGATCTGACTTCAGAACCTTGGGGCGGCCGGAGCAGGAGGCCCAAGCGCAGCCTCAGAGCGTCGAGCAAAAGGCTGAACAAGCGCCGCAGCCGTCAAATCACAACGCAGAGCTCAAGGCCCTCGAAGCGCAGCATCTGGCAACCCGTCAGCAGCAGAACGACCGGGAGGACCGGGATCGTTAGCCCGGCTTCCTACCCGTTGCAGTACCGGCATCCGCAGCGCCGTTAGCGGCCCCTGCTCCCTTGTGTTTGCCGTCTCCCGTTTCGTTGGGTGATTGACGGACAAGCTACGATAGCCCCTCCCCCATTCAACCGCTTCGCGGTCCTCCTCTCCGTTGCGGCCCTCCGGGTGCATGGGCTCGTCTCGGCTATCTCCGTTTTTTGCCGTCAACCAACGAAAAGGCGACGGCTATGCAGAGCAAGGACACCTACCAGCGCATCACGGATGCCATCATCGAGCAGCTTGAAGCAGGAACGAAACCCTGGATCCGCCCTTGGCGCGGGACCGTCCGCCGCTCGCCGGTACCGCAACGCGCCACCGGCGAAGCCTATCGCGGCATCAACGTCATCATCCTGTGGCTTTCCAGCCAGCTCGCCGGCTACGACGGGAACACTTGGATGACCTACCGGCAGGCTCAGGATCTTGGGGGCCAGGTCAGAAAGGGCGAACAGGGAACCCTCGTCGTCAAGTACGGGACCTTCACTCCGAAGGCGCAGGAAGCCGACGACAAGAGCATCCCGTACCTGAAGGGCTACACCGTCTTCAACGTCGAGCAGATCGATGGCCTACCCGACCGGTTCAAAAGCCCGGTTGAAGACATTCCGGAAGGCCCCATGCCGCTCCTCAGGCATGTCGAAGACTTTATCGGTCGAACCGGCGCGAAGATTACCTACGGCGGCAAGCACGCCTGCTATCGTCCAGGTCCCGACGACATCGAGATGCCCGCGCGTGAACGCTTCCTAAGCGAAGTCCATCTTTACAGCACCGTTCTGCACGAGCTCGGCCACTGGACCGGCTCGAAACACCGTCTCGATCGCGATCTTTCCGGCCGGTTTGGGACCGAAACCTATGCCGTAGAAGAGCTCGTTGCCGAACTGTCGGCGGCTTTCGTATGCGCTGACCTTGGCGTTGAGCACGATCCACGCGAGAACACCGCGACCTATCTGGAAAGCTGGCTGACGGTTTTGAAGCAGGATAAGCGGGCGATCGTCACAGCCGCCGCCAAGGCTCAGACCGTTTCTGACTACCTTCATGGCCTTCAATCATAG